>NZ_LWMU01000048.1 GCF_001639275.1 Methanobrevibacter oralis | reverse complement strand
AAAACTAACAAACAAAAAAGGAATAGCCACACTAAAAATCAAAAACCTAAAAAAAGGCAAATACAACATCTACACACAATACACCAAATCAAAAATAAAAAACACAATAACAATCAAATAAAAAAAACTTCTTTTCCTTTCTTTTTTCATAAACTAACAATTTTTATATTTTTTTTTATTAAATAATAGAAGATGGGAGATGAAACCCCATTTTATTTATCATTTGAAAAGTATTTGCAGATAATTAATTGAGTTTTAATTAATTTTTTTAACTTTATAGAAACCATCACTTAAAGATTTTTATTGTCCTATAGATTATACATTAAGTTTTTCAATTTAGTTTCTCTATTGAGGATTTTTGTGTCGGGCTACTGAAGTTTATTCCATTAATTACACTTTCAACATTCATTCTTTTGTTGTAGATGTCTTTCCAAAATACGGTTTGGCTTTTTAATCTATATTTTCATATTTTTGCTCTTTTAAATGGTATTTGGTCAAATGTTCCTATTTCTTCATTTATGCGTTTTTTATTTCTTTGAATCATATGTTTTGTCTGTTAATATGTAATGGTGGTTTTAACATTTTTGCTTTGTCTTATTGATGCTTTGAAAAAAATTTTTGAACAGTTGTAAAAATGTAGGAGCTTATTTGGATGTAAATATTGCTTTATTTTATCTGAAGCATTAATATAATCTGATATATCTCTAAGTTGTTTTTAAGTAAATTTTTAATACTAAATTATACTCAAAGGAATGATTACTAAAAGTTAATCGAACGTAATTATACACTAATTCGGTGAATTTTAAAAGCATAATTGTCATTGTTATTTTTTCTCAACGATTGTATGTATAAAAATTTTTCATCAACATCAAGACCAAAATCCAAAAGACTTAAATATCTTGAATTTAAAGAATAATAGATAAAATGATTTATTTTTTCTTTTATACTAATAATTATTCTCTATTTTATCATAAATATTTTATATCTTTTTATTTTAACTTTATTAAGCATAATTTTAAGTATAATGAAAATTCAAGCAATATAAAATTTTTTCTACATCAAAGTGGAATTTCAATGAAAAATAAATCCACCTTCAAAGATGCCATTATTAAAATGGAGAACTTTATGTGTGTATATGATTAAAATGGTAAAAAAATTCGATGTTAACCTATATTTTACTATGGTTTCTACAAATCTAAAAGTTAGATTAGAGCAATTAATTTATTAATTTTCTATTATTTGTTTTTCTTTTCGTTAAACATATTTAGTAATGGTTAAATATGATTAAAGTTTAATATATGACTATATTATTAATTATAATAAAAGTATTATCAATAATAATCATTTAATTATTATAAGTAATACATTTTAGTAGTTAATAATAAAAAATTATGGAGTATTCAATATGGATAATAAAATTAAATATGCTATTATTGCTTTAATTGTTATTATTATAGCAATTATTGCAGTTGCATCTATGTTAGGAACGTCTAATGATAATGATCCTAAACATATTGTTGTAACTGTTCCAGGTTTAACTGGTGAGCCTTCTGCAGGTTTTAATCCATTAACTGGTTGGGGTTGTGGACACATGAATTTTAATCCTTTAGTTCAAAGTACGCTTTTAAAATCTGATAAAAATGGTAATTTTGTAAATGATTTGGCAACAGGGTACAATGTAAGTTCTGATGGTCTTAAATGGACAGTTGGAGTAAGGGATGATGTTAAGTTTTCAAACAATGAGACATTAACTGCAAAAGATGTTGCTTTCACATTTAATGAAGCAAAATCAAGTAATTCTGAATTAGATATGTCAAATTTAAAAGAAGCAAAAGTTATCGATGATAATACTGTTGAATTTACTTTAAATTCACCACAATCTACATTTTCTTATGATTTAAGATACATTGGTATTATCCCTGAAAAAGATTATAATAATGAAACTTATGGTGAAAATCCAATTGGTACTGGGCCTTATAAATTAAAACAATGGGATAAAGGTCAACAAGCTATTTTTGAAATAAATGATAATTATTATGGTGATAAACCATATTTCACACAAATAACTATGTTGTTCCCTGAGGAAGATAGTGCTGCAATGCAAATTGCTAAATCTAATCAGGCAGATATCGTTCAGGTACCGATTTCAGGTTTAAATGAAACAGTAGATGGATATGATTTGATAGAGTATTACAGTCCTAGAGCACAAGGTATAACTTTCCCATATCAAAATGCTACTGGTGTAAAAACTACCGGTGGAAATGATATAGGTAACAATGTAACTGGTGATGTTGCAATACGAAAAGCATTAAATGTTGGAATTAATCGTGAAGAAATTGTTGATTCTGTTTATAAAGGTCATGCTGTAGTTGAATATAGTGGTGTGGATCATTTTAAATATGCTAATCCTAATGCTGTTGTAAAAGACAATGATAAAGAAGCTGCAAAACAAATTTTGGAAGAAGCTGGTTGGGTTGATACTAATGGTGATGGAATAAGGGAGAAAAATGGTACTCCTGCTACATTTACCTTGTTGTACAGTTCTGATGATCAAGCAAGGCAAGCTCTTGCAACTGTAGTATCTGAACAAGCTAAGGATTTAGGTATTAACATAGAATTAGAAGGAACTGACTGGGATACAATATATTCTAGAATGTATAAAGATCCTGCCGTGTTCCAACAATCTTCTGATAATCCTTACAGAAACATTTACCAACAATACCATAGTAAGGAAAATTACAGTGAAGATAACTATATGAATCCAAATGGTTATAGTAATAAGGAAGTAGATGCAATATTAGAGTCAGCTTTAAAAGAAAACGATGTTAATGCATCTTATAGTCTATGGGCTGATGCAGCAAGTACTGGTTCTGGTTCAGGATTTGGACCAAATGCTGATGCGCCTTGGTTATGGATTGCTGACTTTGACTATTGTTATTTTGTGAAAAATGGAATAGATATGGGTACTGAACCAGCTACAGGTCATGATTATATGCAAAACATCTGTGAATGGACACGTACTAATTCAACTGAATAATCATATCTTTCTTTTTTTTTATTTTTTTTATAAATACTTTTTTTTTAAAAAAAAAGTTAATTAGTTTTGGAGGATTGGGGTATGGATTCACGTGTAAGGGTATTTATTAGAAACAAATTAATTCATTTTATTGTTTTAATGGTTGCAGTTTCAATTTTCAGTTTTATATTATTGGATCTTTCACCTATTGATCCGGTTAATGCATATTTAAAACAAACACCAGTAACTGAAGCTCAAAGAGCATTGTTAGAACAGTATTGGGGTGTAGGTCAACCTATTACTACTAAAATTTTCAATTGGTTTACAAACTTTATTCAAGGTAATCTTGGAAATTCATTAATTTTCAGAAAACCTGTTAGTGATGTTATTTTTGAAAAATTCACAGCATCATTAGTGCTAATGTTTTTATCTTGGGTTATTAGTGGAATATTAGGTTTTGTTTTAGGTGTTTTAGCTGGTAAGAATAAAGGATCATTGATTGATAAAGCCATAAGAGTTTATTGTTATATTTTACAATCTGCACCATCATTTTGGATTGCATTACTTGTTTTAGTTGTATTTTCTGTTGAATTAGGGTGGTTTCCAGTGGGATTAGGTGTTCCTATTGGTGTTTCTAGTTCTGATGTGACGGTATGGCAATGGCTTGCACGACTTGTACTGCCAACATTAACATTAAGTATGGTTGGAGTTGCACCAATTGCTTTGTATACTCGTAATGAGCTATTAAATGTCATGTCTTCAGATTATATTTTATTTGCTAAATCTAGAGGTGAACATGGATGGGATTTAGTTGAAAGACATGGTATAAGGAATATATTATTGCCAGCTTTAACATTACAATTTTTGAATTTTAGTGAATTGTTTGGTGGAACAGTACTTGTGGAGCAAGTGTTTTTATATCCTGGAATTGGACAAACTGCTGTTGCTGCAGGACTTCAAAGTGATGTGCCACTATTATTGGGAATTGTTGTAATAAGCGCAGTATTTGTTTTTGTTGGAAATTTAATTGCAGATATATTATACTATTTTGTTGATCCACGTATTAAGGAGAATGAAGCATGATGTTTAAAAAGAAAGTTGATGATAAAAAACCCTGGTTCTTATATGATGCTAATCTAAGAACTAAAACATTAGTTGTAATAGGTATATCTGCAATATTTCTATTGATTATTCTAATAAGTAGTATGATAATTGATGTATCATCTTTAACTACTAATTTCTCACAAGTTAATCAGCTACCCTCTTTTGAACATGTTTTTGGTACTGATTGGATGGGTCGGGACATGTTTGTAAGAACTGTTGCGGGGCTTGGATTGAGTATGGGTGTTGGAGCATTTGCATCCATAATAAGCACTACTGTGGCTATTATTTTAGGGTTATTTTCTGGTGTTAATAGGTTTTTAGACGAATTTGTAGCAGGAATTATTGATTTATTTTCAGCTATTCCACATATATTACTTATTATTCTTTTATCAATATCATTTGGTGGAGGATTTTATGGTGTAATTATGGGTGTGGGTCTAACTCATTGGACTCCACTAGCACGTATTTTAAGAGCTGAAGTAAAACAAATTCAAACAACTGAGTTTATTAAAGTAGCTGAACAACAAGGAAAATCTAAATTATGGATTGCAACTAAACACATGTTCCCATTATTAATTTCACAAATTATTGTTGGAGTTATTTTGATGTTTCCACATGCAATCATGCATGAAGCAGGTATTACTTTCCTTGGATTTGGTTTATCACCTCATGAACCTGCTATCGGTATTATTTTAGCTGAATCAATGCAATATTTATCAAATGGTTGTTGGTGGCTTGCATTTTTCCCAGGTGTGTCATTGTTAATCATTGTATTATTATTTGATTTAATTGGTGAATATGTACATAAACTATTAGATCCAGTTGAGGCGCAAAAGTAGGTGATAAGATGGAATTATTAAATGTTTCAAATTTATCAATATCTTTTACTCAATATGTTCAAGGATTAAAACAAAGGGAATTGAAAGTAATTTCTGATTTATCTTTGGATGTTAAAGAAAATGAAGTTGTAGCTATTCTTGGATCTAGTGGTTCTGGTAAAAGTTTGCTTGCTCATGCAATATTGGGGATTTTACCAGAAAATGCAACATGTACTGGTGAAATTAGTTTTAAAGGAGAAGTTTTAACAGAAGAACATAAAAAAGAAATTAGAGGGGAACATATTTGTTTAATTCCTCAATCTGTTAACTATTTAGATCCATTAATGAAAGTATCTCAACAGGCTATTGGAAAAACAGTTGATGAAGAAGATTATAAACGCAAAAAATCTCATCAAAGAGAAGTATTTACTAAATATGGTCTTGATGAATCTGTAGATGATATGTATCCTTTTGAATTGTCAGGAGGTATGGCAAGGAAGGTTTTACTTTCAACTGCATTGTTATCTGATCCAGAGTTATTAGTTGCTGACGAACCAACTCCTGGTTTGGACTCTAAAAGTGTAGAAGAGACGATTAATGATATTAAAAAATTAGCTGAGGAGGGTAAAGGAGTACTTTTAATCACTCATGACATTGATGTAGCAATTAAAACAGCTAATAGGATTGCAATATTTTATTCAGGATATGTAATTGAGATTAATCAAGCAGAAAACTTTAAAAATGCTGATAATTTAATGCATCCATATTCAAAGGCATTAATTGATGCTTTACCTGATAATGGTTTTAAATTAACTGAAGGTACACAACCATTAAATGATAATCTTGGTTGTATTTATTATGAAAACTGTTCAATAAGAAAAGATTCATGTAAGAATACAAAACAATTACTACGTGATGTTGGTGAGAATAAGGTTAGATGCCAATTATTCAATGAGGAGGAATATTATGAAACTTGAAGGGAAGAGTATTTCATTTGCTTATAAAAAAGATTCTCCTATTTTGAATGATATTTCAATATCTATTCCAAATAATAAGGTAATAGGATTAATTGGGGATAGTGGTAGTGGTAAAAGTACTTTGTGCAAAATACTTTCTGGATATATTCCAAAATATGATGGGGATGTTACAATTGATAATAATCCAATAGATTCTAAGGATTATAATCCTGTTCAACTAATATTTCAACATCCTGAAAAAACTATGAATCCTAAATGGAAAATGAAAAGTGTTCTTGAAGAGTCATGGGTTCCATCAAGAGAATTAAGGAATACATTTGGTATTGCTGATGGATGGTTAAAAAGATGGCCAAATGAATTATCTGGTGGTGAGTTACAAAGATTTTCAATTTTAAGGTCATTACATCCAAAAACAAGATTTGTTATTGCAGATGAAATAAGTACTATGCTTGATGCAGTAACACAAGTTCAAATATGGGAGGTATTATTAGACTATGCTAAAAAAAATAATATAGGGATTCTGGCAGTTAGTCACGATAAATCCTTACTTGAAGTTATATCTGATGAGATATTATATTTCAATGAATTAAATAAAAAATGAATTGAGCATAATTTAAGCTACTTCATAAATTTTAATTTCAGGATCTGCTGCCCAAGTTGGTTCAAGTTTTGGAGCAACGGTTTTTGTAAACAATTCACTTTCAAGATATGCATTTGCATTTTCAACACTATCGAAACCGTGAATAACTTGAACATCTTCATCTCTAATAAGCAATTCTTTTGTAAGTGCACCTTCAATTTCATCAAGAAAAGGTTGTCTATAAGTTGAATAGACTTCAGCTGCTTGTGGACGATTTTCAACATCAATTGTCATAGTTACTTCTAAATATGCTTTTACATTCATTTAAATTTCTCCTTTTAATTATATGCAATTATTGCATATAGTAAATTACTGTTTAGCTAGTATATAAACTTTAAATAACAAATAAGACACTAAGTTTCAGCTTTGACACTAAGTGACAAAATTGACACCTATAAACAATTTAATATATTATAAACCCCAAATAATTAGTCATGACTAACATCGAAGAAACCGTGAAATTTTGTCCCGTTGAATTGTCATTAAACATTATTACTAAAAAATGGGTTATTCAAATTGTTCGTGATATGTTTTTTGGAAAATCCCATTTTAATGAATTTAAAGAAGATAAACCTGAATTGACAAATAAAGTATTGTCCCGTTGTCTTAAAGAAATGCAAGAAAACAATATCATAGAAAAAACCATTGATCCAGATGATTCTTCAATTGTTTATAAATTAACTGACAAAGGCTTAGCTTTAAATAACATTATTTATGATTTGGCAATGTATACTGTAGATACTGATGTTTACAACAATTATTATGATGATGAAACAAAAGATGAAATCAAAAAAATGTTTAAGGATAAATTAAATATTGAATAGGTTTGAAACGAATGTTTTTCAGAGGAAATATTTGAAACATTAACACATTATCCAAGATATCTTTTTTAAAATCATTTTCCCTTCAATATATAAGGGTTGAAAATAAGAAAATTATAAAAAAACAACCTTGTAGAAACCATTGTCTAAAATAATTGTATGGCTCTGTAAATATTGTACAATACATCTTTTGAGTTTAGTTTCTTTGTTTTGTAGTGTAGTACTTCTGCTAAAGTAAAAAATGAATATTTTTATTTATGTGACTGTCCAATAATTTGATTTTTTGATTGATTTTTGGTCGAAGGATTATTGTCTTTGGATGGGTTTAGTGGGATTCATATATAGTTTTTTTACACTTGAAATTTCACTTCATTACTCTTTTGCGAAACAGAGCAATTTTCATAGATTTAATTTAACGAAATCCTTGGTTAATTATTTTATGTTTTTTTTTAGAGTGTTCGCCAAAATTTAATTTTGTAATACTATTATTAATTATTTTATCAGGAATTTTAATTAAAAACTGTTGATATTCTTTTAAAACTCAAAAATTGAAAAAATGTACTATTAAAATTCAAAAATAATTAATTTTGGTGAATACCATTTATTTTAAAGTTAGTTTTTAATTATTTGCTTTTTTATTTAAATTAATGTCATGTTTAGTTTTTCATGTATTTTTTGCATGTTATATGTTATTGAATGAATTTTTAGTTCTTTTTCTGCATTTTTCATATCCGATCTATAGTTTTTTGGAAATTATGTGCATTTCTAAGTGATTCGAAGCGTGTTTCGTTTAAATTTGCTCTTTTTTTATAATATAATTTTCCTTCAGGAGATTGATAATCTGCTTTTATTTTTCATCTTAAATCATTAGCAGGTTCAAAAATTTCTCTAACTCCACTATTTGTGAATTCTTCTTTCACAGGACAATTTTTACATTTTGTCTGTTGAATATACCCTATGTAAAACTCCATTTAACTTCCTATCATTTTTATAATGGAAGTGTTTGTCCATTGGGTAGATAAATGAGTCTGTTTTCCAATCATAAGTGAAATTAACTTTGTGATACTGGTGTAATTTATGCCAAATGCTATTTTCAACCATAGTCCAAAATCAAATCTTGTATGAATTCGATTTCTTCAATTTTAATTGTTCGATAATGTCTCTTTATTCATTTTTTTATATCATTGACCTACTACTTTTAGATTATGTACTAATAACTTTGGAAGAATATAGGGTCCATATTGTTTAATTTTTGATTTTAAACCTTCACAGGTTTTCATTAATTCAAAAATATTTCCAGAAATCATAGCTTTATTAATTGGTTCGATTAATTCTCCATTTTTTATTTTAAATGCATTACTTGCTTCAACGGAAAAATCTCCAGATATTGGATTAGCAGTATGAGCTCCTAAAACACTAGTAGTTAGAACTCCATTATCAATTTCTGAAATATCAGTCATTTCTTTAAATTCTAGGCATAAGTTTGATAGTGAAATTTTTGGTGTTGTTAGGTAGTTTCTATATCCGTTAGATGTACTCTTAGTATTTGCTTTGTTTGCAGTATAAATATCATATATAAATGAATTTAAAATACCATCTTTAACAAGTTTTGTTTTTTGAGAAGGTGTTCCTTCCCCGTCACATTTGCATGTGTTCATTCCTTTTTCTAAAAGAGGATTATCAATTATTGAAAGTGATGGGTTAACAATTTCCTCACCTATTTTGTTTTGAAGAATAGATCTTTGCCTTATAACATTTTCACCATCAAAAGCACTCATAAATGTTTGTAAAAGGCCAGTTGCAGCATAATAGTCTAAAACCACTGAATAATTGTCAGTTTCTATTGATTTTGTATTCAATGAATTTTTAGATAAATTACAAACTTCATTAGCTAGTTTTTCACCATCTATATCGAAAAATCTTGAAGATTCTGAGTTATACGCTGTTGCAATTTTTCCATCTTTTTGGATGGTTACAGATAATCCTACTCCATATCCAGTTCCTTCATTTTCAATGGAAACACCATTCGAGTTTATAATTAAACTTTTCATTTCTTCTGCTGAAAATCCAGCACCAGTAACCTCACAACCACTTTCAATACTTTTATTTATAATGTCTTTTAAAAATTCACTATATTCTTCAAGACTTAAATCCTTAATTTGTTTGTCATATGTTTTTTTAATAGTTGGAACTTTGCTTATGCTTGAAAATTCATAAGATTCATCATCTTGATTTAATTTGGTATTTTCTAATGCTTGCATTGCAGTATCAGCTATTTTTTCCATATTTGTAGTAAATGCAAAACCAATTTTATTGTCTTTTATTACTCGTATTCCAATTCCTTTTTCAATATTTTCTTTTGCAAAGCTTAATTCATCTTTTCTTGAATCAAGTTCTATACTTTTTTCTTCGCTGATGTATATTTCATATTCATCGCAAATTTTTCTAACTTCATTTTCTGCTTTTTTAGAAAGTTCATATATCATATTATCACTATCTATAATGCAAATTTTTCAATTGCTTCGGCTACACCATCACCAAATTGATTTTTACAAACATAATCACTAATGTTTTTTAATTTGTCTTCAGCGTTTCCAACAGCTATTTTTACTCCGGCTTCTTTTAGAAAGTCTTCATCATTTTGGCTGTCTCCAATAGCCATTACATTTTTCATATTTATGTTGTTTCTTTCGCATAAATATCTAAGACTACTTCCTTTATTAATTCTTTTATCAGTGATATGTAAAGCAAAGCCACTATCATAAATTTCAAGTTCATCAATATATTTAAAATCTGTTAATGCTTTTTTAATTTCTTTTAAATCTATTGTTTTATAAAATACAGTTTCTGTTAACCTATACATGTTGTCGTGAGATGCATGCTTACTAAATTTTTCACCTAATTTTTCTTTTAAATGTTTTTCAGCAGAGGTAATGAAATCCCTTTGGATCATTGTTTCAACAGCATTGTTGTTTTCACCTTCTTTGAAAACAACTCCTCCATTTTCAGCTACTAATCCTCCACTGCATCCAATAAGAACTTCTGTTGCATATGCATAATTTACAACATTTCCTGTAACTATTATTGTAGGAATATTGGCATTTTCAGCTTTTCTTAATGCTTCAATTGCAGATATGCAGATTCTTCTTTCATTGTCAGTAATGGTTCCATCAATATCTACTGCTATTGCTTCTATCATATTTATCAACTTAAATTTTTGAGTATCTGTGTGCTATATTACAAGTCCCTTCTTTACTAACCATGCATGCACCAATGGGGTGTAGAGGATTACAGTCATTTCTAAATAGCTTACAATCTTTAGGTCTAGCTAATCCTCTTAAAATTGGTCCACAAATACATCCTTTAGGAGCTTTTTCAACGTCTTTTACTTCAATATCATATTTTTTTCGTGCATTGTATTTACTAAATTCATCTTTGATTTCTAAGATGGAATTTGGTATTTTAGGAAATCCTCTCCATTCACGACTTCTAACTTCAAATACTTTCTCAATCATTTCTTGAGCAATAACATTTCCTTCTTCTCTTACAGCTCTATTGTATTCGTTGTCTATTTTCGGTGTTTCATCGCGGATCTGTCTTAAAATCATATATACCGACATTAATATGTCTAAAGGGTTAAATCCAGCTACTGCTTGGGGAATTCCAAAGTCTGTTGAAAAGTATTCTAATGGTTTTGTTCCAATAATTGTACAAACATGTCCTGGTTGGATTAATGCATCTAAATTTGTTTGACCTGAATTTATTAAATAATCAATTGCAGGAGGTATTAACCTATGACAGGAAAGCACTGAAAAATTTTCAGGTGGCTTAGATAATATTTCTGCAGCTGTTGTTGGAGCAGTAGTTTCAAATCCAGCAGCCATAAATACTACATCATTATCTTCTTTTTCAGCTATTTCAATAGCTTTGTTAATTCCATAAACAACTCTAACATCTCCACCTTCAGCTTTAGCATCTGCAAGCGATTGATTAGAACCAGGTACTCTTAACATATCTCCAAAGGTTGTAATTGTAACTCCTTTTTCGATAAGTTCTAAACATTCATCGATTTCACGAGATGGAACAACACAAACTGGACATCCAGGACCCGCAACAATTTCTACTTCTTCTGGAAGTAAACTCCTAATTCCATTTTCCATTATTGTATGTTCATGAGAACCACACACGTGCATTATTTTAACTGGTGTGGCAATATCATTTATTCTCTCTATAAGTTCTTTTGACATATTTTTCATTATAACACCGAAGATTTAATAATATACTAATATAATATATTTAATCATATATTTTATTATAGTTTATTATAATTAATTTAGGTATAATCATGTTTAATAATAATAAAATTCTAGTTGTTATTCCAGCTCGTGGAGGCTCAAAAGGGATTCCTCGTAAAAATCTTCGTTTACTTAATAATAAACCTTTAATTTCTTATTCTATTGATGTAGCTAAATCATCTAAATATGTTGATGATGTGGTAGTAACTACTGATGATGATGAAATTGCATTGATATCTGATAAATTTGGAGCTAGTGTTATTAGACGTTCAGCAGAATTAGCTAGTGATGAAGTTCCATTAGATCCAGTTATTTATGACGCTATGATTCAAAAGGAAAAACAAGCATTTGATGAGTATGATATTGTAATTACAATACAACCTACTTCTCCATTTTTAAAAGTAGAAACTTTGGATAGGGTTATTGAAAAATTTGAAGATTTTAATATTGATAATGTAATTTCCGTCATGGATGATAGGCATTTAAATTGGGGATATGATGAAGATAATCAAAGATATTTCCCACTTTATAGAAAAAGAGTTAATAGACAATTTTTACCTAAATTATATCGTGAAACTGGAAGTATTTTAGCTAGTAGGAGACATTGTGTTACTCAGGATTCTCGTTTAGGTAATAATATTGATTTAATTGAAGTTACTCCTGAAGAAAGTGTTGATATTGATAATTATGATGATTGGTGGGTAGCTGACGCATATGTAAGAAAGAAAAAAATAGCTCTTGTTGTAGATGCTTATGATGTAATAGGAACTGGTCATGTTTACAGATGTTTATCAATTGCTTCTAAATTAGTAAAGCACGATGTGATGTTTTTTTTAAGAGAAAACCATCAATTAGGTGTAGATATTGTTAATGGGTCTAATTATCAATATAAAACATATGAAGGTCAAGAAGAATTATTTGATCTTTTAAATGAATTTAATCCTCACATAGTTATTAATGATATTTTAGATACTTCTCGAAAATATATTGCTCGTTTACAAAATCATGGGTATTTTGTATGTAATTTTGAAGATTTAGGAACTGGAACCGAGTTAGCTAATGTTGTTTTTGATGCATTATATGAACATGAATTAGGCAAGGAAAATATTTTCACGAGTCATAAATACTATATTTTAAAAGATGAATTTTATTTTCAACCTCATAAAATAATCACTCAAACAATTAATAATGTTTTAATCACTTTTGGAGGAACAGACCCTAATAATCTCACCGATAAAGTATTAGATGCAATTCTTGAAAGTGGTTTTGAAGGCAGAATTAATGTTATTTTGGGATTAGGATATGGTGATGTTGAAGGTATTATTTCAAAGCATGAAATGAATCCTTATGTTCAGATTTACCAAAGTGTTTCAAATATTAGTGAGTTCATGTTTAAAGCAGATATTATATTTACATCTGCAGGTAGGACAATGTATGAAATTTGTTCTATAGGCGTTCCTACAATCTGTTTGTGTCAAAACCTTAGAGAGAAAAAACATATTTTTGGAAATACAAATAATGGATTTATAAACATGGGTCTTGGTTCTGATGTAAGTAGACAAGAGATCATTGATAAATTCAATACACTTTCAGCAGATTTTGAGATTAGAGAGGAGTTTAATAGGAGAATGCTTAGTGTTGATTTAAAGCATGGTTTTGAAAACATTGTTTCAATTTTAAAAGAAGAGTATAGAAATTTTGAACTAAAAAATGATTTAAAGTAGGTTTTTACTATGAATATCTTTAATAAACAACCCTTTTTAATAGGTGAAATCGGTGTTAATTTTTATGATATAGCTAAAAAAGAAAATATTTCCGATTTAGATGCTGCAAAAATAATGATTAAACAGGCTAAAGATTGTGGTATTGACGCAGTTAAATTTCAATCATACAAAGCTGAAACGATAGCTTCAAAGAGTTCTTCATCTTATTGGGATTTATCTGAGGAATCTACAACTTCACAATTTGATCTGTTTAAAAAATTTGATAAATTTGGTCGAGATGAATATAAAGAATTAGCAGATTACTGTCGTGAAATTGGTATAATTTTTTTAGCAACTCCTTTTGATTTTGAGTCTGTTGATTATCTTGATGAATTTATGGATATTTATAAGATATCTTCTTCTGATTTAACTAATATTCCATTTATTAAGTATATTGCAGCTAAAAATAAGCCAATATTGCTTTCTACAGGCGCATCTACTTTAAATGAAATCAAACAAGCTGTTAAAGCTATTGAAGATGTTTCTACTGGTGATATTGCAATTATGCACTGTGTTTTAGCTTACCCTACAGATTATGAAGATGCAAATCTTTTAATGATTAAAAACCTTGAAGAAAATTTTCCAGATTATGAAATAGGATATTCTGATCATACAAAACCTGATGAAAACATGTTTGTTTTAATAACTGCTTATAATTATGGGGCTGTTATTCTAGAAAAACATTTCACTCTCGATAAATCTATTAAAGGAAATGACCATTATCATGCAATGGATCCAGAGGATGTAAAAACATTTAAAAAGAATTTAGAATTTTTATCTAAACTTAAAGGTCACAAAATTAAACAACCATTAATTTGTGAAAATTCTGCAAGAAAAGAAGCTAGACGTTCAATTGTAGCTAATATGGATATTAAAAAAGGAACTCAAATTACTAAAGAGAATATTGCATTTAAAAGGCCAGGAACTGGAATATCTCCTTCTCGTGTTGATGATATAATTGGAAAAATTGCTAATGTTGATATTCATTATGATGAGTTAATTGATTTTGATATGTTGTCTTAATTTGGTGTTTTAATGGTTGTAGGTGTAAAATTTGTGCACATGTAAATATATTTTTTCCTTAAAATTAAACATTTTATAAAAATAAAAAGAAATTAAATTTCTGAAGAACAATCGGCTGAGTATTGGTTTATTAAAACTGCACATTTATCAATTGTTTCAGAATCTAATTTTATAGTACTATTTTGGATTTTGTATAATAATTCCTCAATGAATAAGTCTTCATCTGTTAAAGGCATATTAATTACAACAACTTCATTATTAATAAAACCAATTAAGGGTTCAACAAAACAATTTTTAATATTATTGTCATTAAGGAAATTAATTAAATCTTCACCTAAAAGCAAGGCCTTTTGTTTAATATCGTTATCTTGTGAAAATTTAGCTTGTTTAGTTGTGTATCTGAATCTTTTTTTGTTTTCCATATTTGGAACTTCTTCAAGTGAATATTTATCGGATTCATACGAATTAATCAATTTTAAATTTTCATTTTCAGCATTTAACTTATTTTTTGAGGTTAATTTCTGTGAAATAAGTGCATAAATTCCAGTTGGACCTACAACTAAATGGTTAATTCCACTAGATGCTGTTGGTGTTTTTACATTATAAAATACATAATATTCATTTGGAAGAGTTAATAAACGTTCTCTTAATATCCTTGTTCTCTCTTCGCTTTCTTGTACATCTTTAGTTCTATAAATCCCATAACATAAGAGAATTACTCCAATAAATAATGCAATAATTCCAGCTCCACTATCAATAGTTAATATTTCAGCTATACTTAAAATAAAAATGATAGATCCAATTGCAAGTATCATTTGATTTATACTTATATTTTTAATATCAAAATCTTCTTTTTCAACAGATGATTCATGTTTTGATGAAACAATTCCTGTTTCAGGCTCTTTAATACTTATTTTATTGATAACATTTCCAATTCCTTTTTTTGAATGTGTTTTTTCAATATTTGGATAGTATTTATCCATGCTTTTGAAAAACTCTTCTTTAAGAAAGTTTTTTAAAGTATTGTAATCACTAGATTTCGGAACAGTGAATTCATGACCAAATTTAGATAGTACTGCGATAGGTATTGTAGTTCTAGCAGTTTTACTAAAATTTTCTTCATCTAATTCTTGTTCAAGCTTATCTTCATATGCAATTTGTTGCATATGATCTTCTGAAAAGAAGGTTTCAAGTTTATTTGTAAATGATTTTAATGAGTGGGAGTGATTTTCCCTTTCCTGAGTTTCAACAGGATTATTATTAGGAGAAGTATTTTCATTTTTTTGAATGTATTTCTTCCTATCTTCAATAAATCTATCTAATTCTTTATTTAATTCATTATCTAGATATCTTAAAGATCCACCACAACTATCACATTCATAATCAAGAATATTGTCACTACTTTTGATTTTATATTTTAATCCACAATCTTCACATTGAACAATTTGTGAATTATCATATCTATAAGTATCAACGAATTGTGAATTTGATGTAGTTGATTGGTTAGGATAATCATCAACATATTCTAAATCACCTGCGCATGAAGAACACTCGAAGGCATTTATATCATCACTATCATCGAGTTGGTATTTTGCACCACAATTCTTACAGCTAACAACTTTCATATTATCCTCTTTAATTGTATTTATATTACTTAATATTATTTATATAATTTTTTTGATTATATATCTTTCTAACAGAATCAGTACATGATTTATGAATTTCATTAATTTGTTTTTCTAATTTATCCCAATTGTAAGTGCTTTCAATAATTGCCTACCTTTTTTTTCCAAAACTTTTACATAATTCTGGATCATTTAATAGTATTTCGATATTTTTAGCTAATTCAGTTTCATCATATTTAAATGAGAAACCTGCATTATTTTTTTTATCCTTTTATCAAATATGATTATTTTTGGTTAATACTATACTTCTCATCAGTTGATGTTATACTTTGATTTGAATTTTCCACTTTCATTTAATTTATATATACTCATCAAGGTTTATTCCTAGTTGAACAACCTCTATTTTTTTCAATGTCCGTTTTTTCCTTGTTTTTTTCTATTTGATATGAAGGTGTAAAAAAGGAATCGCATGCAATATATTCATTTAAACACCTTTTTTTTCATATAAGTATAATTCACCTATATTTTTTATTTCATTAAAGTTTTTTAAATCTGTTAATTTCGTATTAGAAATATAATAATCAATTTCACTCGAATCAATAGCTTCACTATTTCCACTTTCGATTCCAGTAACATTTCCTCCAATAAACCAATGATATGGTCTCATATTGTAAACTCCGATTAAGTGATTTTTATAATCAGGAATTTCGTTTATAATATATTTAGACATCTCATCAGGAGCTATAAATTTATTTGTATCTTCAAAAGTCATAGTAAACGCAAATCCTTGGATTATAAAAAGTATAATTAAACAAATTGGGATTATTTTATTGTTGATTTTTATTTTTTCATGAATTAACTCCAGACTACTCATTAATAAATAGATAAATGGAGGTATTGTTGGAATAATATATCTATTAACTTTAATTGAGAAATAACTGAGGTAAATGAAATATACTAAGATCCAACTAAGCATTGTAAATCCTGTCTTATTTTCACTATCCTTTCCAAGTAAAAATAAGATTATAAATACTAAAATTATTGTAATAAATGAACTGATTCTTGTATAAGTCAGTATAGCTATTAAAATTAAGGTTAATGGAATTATTTTTTCTTTATTTAATTTTAACTTTTCTTTTTTAATCCATAAAATTGCTCCTGCTATTATTAATAAAATCACAATAATTGATAAGACTGTAGGACTTTCAAGAGTAGGGGTGCTATTTATAAATACTGTATTTGATGAAGATATGAAATTTAAAAAGTTAAAAAAATAATAACCCACATCCGTATTATATGCTTGATCAATTGATGAACCTTGTTTACCAGAAATTCCCCCAGCTATCTGTTCGTTAACTCCGAAGTATCCATTTCCCATTACCCATACGGGAATAATTATTATAGCAGCAATTATTATTGCAAGTATAATTCCTTTAATAATGTATTTTAAATCTTCTTTTTCGATTTTAATTCCTTTGTTATATATATAATACAATAATAAAACTGGAAGTATTAAAATAACAATGTATCTTGTAAAGATTCCAATAACTATTAATGGCATTAATAGTTGATAGTATTTGGGCTTTTTTGTTATAGTTAATATTGCAATATAAATAATCCAAATTGTAATTGCAACTGATGGAATATCAATGCTGCCATTTGCAAGCCATGTTAAATTAAG
This sequence comes from Methanobrevibacter oralis, assembly GCF_001639275.1. Classification (NCBI taxonomy): domain Archaea; kingdom Methanobacteriati; phylum Methanobacteriota; class Methanobacteria; order Methanobacteriales; family Methanobacteriaceae; genus Methanobrevibacter; species Methanobrevibacter oralis. The sequence continues at coordinate 136,537 of NZ_LWMU01000048.1, read as the reverse complement.
TGCAAATGTTGCATATAAAATAGTTCCAGTTAAGCTTAAAATTTCATTAAATCTAGTTCTAAGAAGTATATAAAATCCAATATTTCCTGATATAGCAAATAATCCTGTAACAATATAAATAGATAGTGCACCTTTGATTCCTAGTTCTATAAGTATGGCTGTTAAAAAACAGATCACCGGAGATAAAAATATTGTTTTAGATGAATTAATATTAGTTCCAGTAAAATATAATGCATTTAAAAGATAAACAAAAACATCAGAACAATATATTCCAATATTTTGATTAAATGTAATATAATAACCTGTTAATATTGTACTAAATACTAATATCGTAAATAAAATATATTTATCTTTTTTATTTAAATCAAACACTTAAACACCTCTAAAAAGATCCACACACAAATGCTACAAATGTAATTAACATTCCAATTTTTAAATATTTTGAAGCATTATGTGCAGTATTTTTATCTTGATTTTTTATAATAATAAGTCCTGAGTATACAAATAGGGTTATACCAATAGTTATGACTAGTAAATAGTATATTCCAAATACATGAATATAATAAAGTAATGGACATAGTGCACAGTCAATTATTATTAATATAAAAGCTAATACTGAGGGGATTTTTGTACCTATTAATATTGGTAGAGTTTTAGCTCCTTCTGATTTGTCTCCTTCAATATCTTCAATATCTTTTATGATTTCACGTGCAGCTGTCATTACAAATGCAAAAAATCCTAAGTAAATAGAAGTTTGTATTATGCTTGGATTATTTAATGTAAATCCTCCAAATACAAATCCAAAACCCGTCATAAAACCAACAACAAAATTACCAATTAATGGAGTTGATTTTAATTTAAATGCATATAAATAAAGAATCACATCAGACATTAAAACGATTATAAATGGAATCCAGTTATTTGTTAAATAACTAATTAAAAAACCGCATATTGTCGCTAATATAAATAAAAGATAACCGTAATTTCGGCCTCCTTTAAGTGAAATCTTTCCTGAAGGGATTGCTCTTTGGGGTTTATTTACTAAATCAATTTCATAATCAAAATAATCATTAATAACATTTCCTGCTGAAGTTTCAAAGAAAACTGTAAGTATAGTTAATATTACAGGCATGCTAATTGTTTTGTCAATAATTGCAACTAAAATAATGGCTACTGCACTCATTAGTGCATTACCAGGTCTCAATATTTCAATATATGGATTCATTGTATTTCCTCTAAAATAATTTAGCAAAACTTTTTGCAGTGTTTTCCATAGAATATTCTTTCTGCAAATTCATTTCCACAATATTTTAATTCATTGTTTATATATTTTGTATAGTAATCATAAATAGCTTTTTTAGCGTTTTCAACATCAGATACATGATAAGCAACATTAGTTTTTTCAATTAAATCTTTAAGTGAACCTTAACTATGGCTTATTTTTCCATTAATATCAATAATTGAGTTGATATTATATTTTTCTTTTAAATCATGAGCTGTTCTATGAGCGGGGGCACTGGAAAAGATGATGAAATCATGCCTGAAATATTTTCATTTTCAATAATATTTGATGCTTCTTTTATTTCAGGTTTACAGCAATATTTCATCTCATCAGGATATGCAAAAAATTCACCAGCTAAATTTTGAGAGGTAGATTCTGATTTACTTTCTTTACTTTTAGATTTTGGTATAAATTTAGAAATCATGCCTTCATAATCAGTTTCAACAATCTTAACATTATCTGATCTTACAGTTGGATTTGATGTTTTTGGAACAGTAACAATTGGTTGCCAATTATATTTTGAAAGATATTTTGCAATTCCTTGTAGTCTTTTTGAAGCAATTTCATTATCATGGTTGTAATAAAATGCTATAAATAATAATTTTTCCATTTTTATATTCTCTTAAACAATAATTTTATAAAGTATAGTACCTAATACTTATATATTAGTATTATTTATTTAAAATTATTATTATATTATAGCTGGTGTTATATTTGAACAAAATTAAAATTGCAATAGTCGGAATTGGTAATTGTGCTAGTTCTCTTATTCAAGGAATACACTATTACGATGGTAAAAAACCAGAAGAGGCAATAGGGCTTATGCACTGGGATATTGGAGGATATTTGCCTAGTGACATTGAGGTTGTTGCAGCTTTTGACATTGATACAAGGAAAGTAGGAAAAAGCATAGATGAAGCAATATTTGCTAAACCTAATTGTACTACAATTTTCCAAGAAGAAATTCCAAAATATGATGTGAAAGTAAGTATGGGACATGTTCTAGATGGTGTTGCAGAACACATGTCTAATTATGATGATGATTATACTTTTATTGTAAGTGATGATGAACCTGTGGATATTGTGGAGGTTTTAAAAGAAAGTGGTGCTGAAATATTAGTTAACTACTTGCCTGTAGGTTCTGAAAAAGCAGCAAGGTTTTATGCACAATGCGCTCTTGATGCAGGAATCGCTTATGTAAATTGCATGCCAGTATTTATTGTAAGTGATGATGAATGGGATGCTAAATTTAGAGAAAAAGGAATTCCAATGGTTGGTGATGATATTAAAGCTCAAATTGGTGCTACTATCACTCATAGAACACTAGCTAATTTGTTTAAAGATAGGGGAGTTAAATTAGATAGAACCTATCAAATAAACACTGGTGGTAACACTGATTTCTTAAACATGCTTAATAGAGATAGATTAGACTCTAAAAAAGAATCTAAAACCGAAGCTGTTCAAGCTGTTGTTGCTGAAAGAATGGATGAGAGAGATATTCATATTGGACCTAGTGATTATGTTCCATGGCAAAATGATAATAAATTGTGTTTCCTTAGAATGGAAGGCCGTACATTTGGAGATGTTCCAATGAATATTGAACTTAGATTAAGTGTAGAGGATTCTCCAAATTCAGCAGGATGCGTAATTGATGCAATAAGATGTTGTAAGCTCGGTTTAGAAAGAAATATTGGTGGACAACTAACTTCCATTTCTTCATATACTATGAAACACCCGCCGATTCAGTTTACTGATGATGAAGCTTATCATAATGTTAATAAATTTATTTCTGGCGAATTAGAAAGATAATTTTATTATCTTTTTTTCTTTTCTATTTTAACAAAATTATTTAAATGTTAAATAACATATATAAATGTCGAAATATTTTCATTATAATTAATTATAAATAAATTATTAAGGGGTGTTAATTAAATGGATAAAGTAAGATTTACTGAAACAGCACTTCGGGATGCTCACCAATCTTTAATTGCAACAAGAATGCGAACTAGAGATATGATTCCTATTGCAGAAGAAATGGATAAAATAGGTTACTTTTCTGTTGAAGCATGGGGCGGAGCTACTTTTGATACTTGTATTAGATATCTGAATGAAGATCCTTGGGAAAGATTAAGAAATCTAAAATCTGAATTCAAAAAAACTCCAATTCAAATGCTTTTAAGAGGACAAAATCTAGTAGGTTACAAACATTATCCTGATGATATTGTTACAAAATTCGTAGAAAAATCATACGAAAATGGTGTAGATATTTTTAGAGTCTTTGATGCTTTAAATGATATTAGAAACATGGAAAAATCAATTAAAGTAGCTAAAGATCAAGGCGCTCATGTTCAAGGAACTATAAGTTATACTATAAGTCCAGCTCATAGTTTAGATGACTTTGTTGATTTAGCAAAAAATCTTGAAGCTCTTGATTGTGATTCTGTTGCTATTAAAGATATGGCAGGTTTAATAACACCAACTGCAGCTTATGAATTAGTTTCTAAATTAAAGGAAGAAACTGATTTGCTTGTTGATTTACATTGTCATTGTACTAGTGGAATGACTCCAATTAGCTATTATGCAGCTTGTCAAGCAGGTGTAGATATTTTAGATACAGCCATTTCTCCTCTGGCATGGGGAACAAGCCAACCTCCAACCGAAAGTATGGTTGCAGCTTTACAAGGAACTTCTTATGATCCAGATATTGATTTAAATGCTTTAAATGTTATTAAAAGTTATTTTAATGGCATTAAGGAAAAATATTTGGGAATTCTTGATCCGATTGCTGAGAGTATTGATACTGATGTGTTATTGTATCAAATTCCCGGTGGAATGCTTTCAAACTTAATTTCTCAACTTAAGGAACAAAATGCTCTTGATAGGTATAAAGATGTATTGGATGAAATGCCTCGTGTAAGAAAAGACATGGGTTACCCTCCTCTTGTAACTCCTACAAGTCAAATTGTTGGTATTCAGTCTGTTATGAATGTTTTAGGTGGAGAAAGGTATAAAACTGTTTCAAATGAAGTTAAAGAATATATGAAAGGAATGTATGGGAGGCCTCCTGCACCAGTAAATCCTAAAGTAGCTAAAAAGATAATTGGTGATGAAAAGATTATTGATTGTAGACCTGCAGATTTACTAGAACCTGAATTTGATAAATTTAAACAAGAAGGTGAAGAAAAAGGATTTGTCAAATCAGATGAAGATGTATTGACATATGCATTATATCCATCTATTGCTCCGAAATTCCTTAAAGGCGAAGCTACAGAAGAAGAACTTAAAGCAGTTACACATACTGCTCAAAATGATCAAATTGGAATTCCAACTCAATATAATGTTGAAATTGATGGTGATGTTTTTGAAGTTAAAATCATGCCTACTGGATTTATGGAGGTTGAAGAAACAGAAAAAGGGCCATTCACTCCAATAGAAGGTGGAATTTACTCTTCAATGCAAGGCATGGTAATTAAACTTACAGTCAATGTTGGGGACAAAATTACTAAAGGATCCACAATAGCTGTTGTTGAAGCTATGAAGATGGAAAACGACATCCAATCTGAAGTTAATGGTGTTGTAAAAGAAATCTTTGTAGAACCAGGCGATGCAGTTAATGCTGGAGATATTTTAATGGTTATCGAATGATTAACCATTTTTACTATTTTTTTTATAATTCATTAAACCTATATTTTTTAATAACCAATGCAAAATTTTATATAAAAAATTTTGTAAAAACTAGTTATATTAAATATATGGGGCTTGAATTTTATGAAAGATATATTTGATGAATGTAGTTTTGGGGATTTTAAACTTAATAATCGTGTAATCAGAACAGGAATTTGGGAAACAGAAAATTCAAAAAGTGGATTTCTTTCTTATGAAGTTTATAATAGATATGAAAGCATTGCAAAAAGTGGTGTTGGATTAATTATTTCTGAAATGTTTGTACTTGATTCTAAAGATAGATTTTCAAATTATTCAGCTAAATTAAACTACAAAGCTTTCATTAAGGAATATAAAGAGTTAACTAATTTGGTCCATTATTTTAAAGTACCTATTTTAGCTCAATTAGCATTTTTCTATTATAATGATGGGATAAATCAAAAAGTAGAAGCAAATGATATTAGTTTGGAAGGAATTAAGCGTTTACAAGCAGATGTATTTATGGCTGCTAAAAAATTTTCATTTGCTGGTTTTGATGGTATTCAGCTAAACTTAGGAAATAATTTTTATCTTGCAAGATTTATAAATCCTTACTTTAATCAAAGAAAAGATAATTATGGTGGAAATACTTTTAATCGTTTAAGAATTGTATTAGAAATTATTAAAATTATTAAAGACAATTTAGATTTACATATTAGTTGTAAAATCAATCCATCAGATGCAAGAAAAGGTGGAATGACTTATGAAGAAAGTGTTAAAATAGCTAAATTACTTGAAAAATATGGTGCTGATAGTATACAAATAACTGCACGTACTATATCTTTTGCTGATAGTGAATCACATCCTTTCTTAGATTATGTAGATAATTTGATTGGTGAAATTGATATTCCTGTAATATTAGGCGGAACACTTAGGGATAGTGAAACAATAAATAACATATTGAATAATTCTAAGGTTGAATTCATATCAATGTCTAAACCATTTACTGCTCAGCATGATTTTCTTTCTGAGTGGAGAGAAAATGGTGGTGGTGTTTCAATTTGTCAAAGCTGTAATAATTGTTATAGTAAAAAAACAAGCACTTGTTTTAAATACTAGGATATACATTTTCAATGCTTTAAATAAGTGTGGAGTTTTGGAGATATTATTCAAATTTTTTCATAGTTTCTTCAAGTTTATCTTTTCACTATCCATTTAATGAATATTGATTAATAAATTCCTGTTTTCTCTCTTTAAGGTCTCTGTTAAAGAATAATCTTTTTTGATATATGGTGAGATATGAACTCATTTTTTTATTTGTTTTTTCCTTTAAATTTATATATTTTGGAGTATAACCTTTTATTATATAAGTTTTTGTTTATGGTTTTAATATAATAATATTATTAATCAGTCTATGTTGGTTGGATTAGGTATTAATGTTCTTTTTGCGGTTAGTGGTGTTGGAGTTGCATATAAATCAAGTAGTGTTTTATGTAAATATCTAAAAATAATAAGTAATTGATAAATCTAAGAATTTTAATAAAGTTGTTAAAGATATTAGTAAATATTCTGTATCTAAAATTAAATCTTTAAAAGTTTATAAATCTTTTAAAAAGGGTTGGCATTATTTTAAAAAGACAGTTAAATCTTCAAAAATTTATAAATGTTTTAAAGGTGAATTAAATAAAGTCAAAAACTCATTTAAATCATCACATTTTTATAAATCTATGAAGAAAAGTGCAGCGTATAAATATGCTAAACGTAGTTTAACAGGGCTTTCTAAATTTGTTAAAAAGTTGAGATTTTGGTAATAATATTTTATATTGGAGGTTTATTTTATGTTTAAAATGGATGTAGATGAAGAATTTCAAAAAGGTTATGATGGTCTTAGTGAGTTTTCACATGTTCGGGGCGTGTTGGAACTTAGGGATCTTATTTTAAGTTTTAGAACAAATGAAAGGTATATTTTTATTTCAAAAATTGTTGATTATGATATGTATCAAGTTGTTGATGCAAATAAAAGAAATGTGGAATGGATTCAGAATGCAAAAGGTTTAGAATCTTTAAAGTATTGGGTTTCTTCATTAATGCTAAGTTTTAATTCTTTTGCTGCTGTTTATTCTGTAATTGTTTTTAGTTGCGTATGTACTTTTGGTCGTAATTTAAATCCTTTTGAAATAGAATCTGTAATTTTTTCAGATTTTGTAGCAAGACTAACTTTAAATCCTAAAAATTTTAATGAATATTCTAATGTTTCTATTTTAACAAAAGATTTTTTTAGAAATTTAAGGGACTTGAAATTAGATGAAACTGCTAAAATAATTCATAAAAGGATATATGATGATTATTTTTCATATCTTTCAATCGAACATTCATTATATTTTAAAGCGGATATTAACTTTAGTTTATGTGCTCAATATTTAGCTAGGTGTTTTACTTTTCATGATATAATCGTGATATTGTCACTCCAGAAGACATGGTTAACGGATGGATTTTAACCTTAAATTTATTTTTAACAGATTTACGCCCATATATAAATGGTTTAGACCAATCAGTTGAAAGCGCAAACTTAAAATCAAATAATGTATCTGCAGAAGTTAATCCTCCTGAAAAAAAGTATACCTTAAGAAATATATTAGCTATTACTGCAAGTATTTTATTCTTTTTAGGATTATTATTGCTTTTTGGCTGTATTTTCACAATATTCACGGGACATTATCAATACGGAGGCAATACCACACGATTATTCGTTCTAACAGTGTCAATAGTATTAACAAGAATATTTTATAAGAAAATTAAATAAATCATATATTGCTTAAGAAAATTTATTTTCTCTTAGATTTAAAGGCGATTATAAATATAAACAAATTCGTAGAATCTCACTTAAAAATGAGATTATCTTTAATTTTTTACAAATTTGAGGATGGGATATGAACTCATCTTTTATTATTTTTTCATTTAAATTTGTACAATTTGAAATATGGTCTTTTATTATAGATTTTTTTTTTATTTAAGATAGCATATTTATTCATACTCAGTTAAATCTTTAATTCCAGCTTTTATGAAAGCTCTTTTTCTTCTAACACAACTTTCACAAATGCCACAGTGTTTATTTCCACCACTATAACAAGAATAACTTAATTCAATCGGCGCTGAAATCTCATGACCTAACTTTACAATTTCATCTTTATCTAAATCTATAACTGGAGCTTTAATTTCGATTTCATCAGGTGATCCAACAGATATTAATTCATTAAATGTATTTAAAAAGTCTTCTGAATTGTCTGGAAATGTATGTGCTTCTTCTTTGTCCCATCCCACGATTATTATTTCAGCACCTAAACTTTCTGCAAAGGATGTTGCAATTGAAGTAAAAACCATGTTTCTAGCTGGAACCCATACACTACTAGCGCTTTTTTGGCATATTTTTTCATTGTCTAGTTCATCATCACTTAATTTTGGAACTTCATCATCTGTATTTAAACTTGAATTACTAATTTCACAAAGCCATGGCAGGTCAATTACAGTATGTTCAAAACCCATTTTTTCACAAATTTCTTTTGAAGCTTTTAATTCTTGTTCAAAATTTTTTTGACCATAATTAAAGGTTATTGCATGAACATCATAATCTTTTGCATAAACACATGTAGCTACCACACAGTCAAGTCCACCAGATAACACTGAGATGGCCTTTTTCATTTAATCATCTCTTTTATCTTGTGCAATGCAATGCCGCTGTCAATAGCTATTTTTTTCAAATCTTCATATTCTGGTCTGTTGGAAATTATTTCTCCGTTAATGTAACCTATTTTAAAAGTTACATCATATTCTTTGCCGGCTATTTCAACAGTTTTTTTAATAAATTCTCTTTTAGCTAATCCTCTATGAATATTGGGAGTTATCCTGATACCTAAACTTCCAGTTTCTTTAAAAATAGCATCAACAATATCGTTTCTATATTTTTTATTAGCTATTACTTTTAAAAGGCTTCCTTGTCTGTTCTTTTTCATGATTATTGGTGTGATTGACACATCAGATGCTCCATTATCTAAAAGATTTTCAAATAAATAACCAATTTCTTCGCCGGTCAAATGATCAATGTTTGTTTCAATAACGTCAACTTTATCTTGTTTTGGAGTATTTGTAGTTTTTAAGATTCTTAAAATATTAGGATGGTCAAAATCTTTTTTACCGGCTCCATATCCTACTTTTTCTATTTTTGTTTGAGGTAAAAATTCTTTAATTTCAGTACAAATTTCAGCATAAATTGCAGAACCTGTTGGTGTAGCTAATTCACTTTTTACAGGTCCACCAACACAGTTAATTCCTTTTAAGATTTCAACAACGGCTGGTGCAGGAATAGGGATGATTCCATGAGCAGTTTTAATATTTCCTCCTCCAACGGCTATTGGTAGGCCGATTATTTCTTCCTTATCAAGACCTAAGCTATAATATGCATAAATGGATCCAATAACATCTGCAACTGCATCACTTGCTCCAACTTCATGAAAATGTAAGTCTTTTAATGCACAGCCATGGACTTTGGATTCTGCTTCACCAATTCTTTTAAAAACATTAATTGATGTGTCTATAATTTTTTTATCCAAATCTAAATTTTTTATTTTTGCTATAAAATCCGGGTAATTAGGAGCTTTTTTGTTTTCAATCATTTCTACATGGCAGTAAGTTGAGTTTATTCCATGTTTACATACTCTGTCAAATGTTACTTCAATTTTTCCAAATTCAATAGCTGAACTTTCCATGATTTCTTTTAACTTATTTGCATCGGCACCTAAATCTACTAATGCACCAATTATCATGTTTCCAGCTATCCCACTTGATTGTGGGTCGATAATGACGGTCATAATATTGCTCCATTTTTATCTTTATAATATTAATAATTGTTTTTTTATTTATTAAAATATTTTTATAATTTAGCTTTGATTTTAAAAATTACCAATAAAAAATTAAAGATAATCATGTAAATATTTATTAAATTTAAAATATAAAATCCAAATCATGCAAAGCAATAACATAAATATTATAGAAAAAGATTATGGGATTTGCATTAATAATCCTAATTATTTTTTGGCTATTAATGATTTTACGATTAGTAATGGTTTTGATGTTGTTGAAAATGTTAACATTGTTAAAGATATGAGTATTTTCAACCCAAAGGATAATGATGATGCATTTATCGCTCAAAAAGTTAACTCAATAGATTATTTTTCAAACAATTATGATGATTTGACTATCTTGACATTCATGGAAAATGATTTGTTTGTTCAGGATTTTACAGATAAATTACAGGTAGTTAATACAGACAAAGGTTTTGAAAATGCTAGAATTAATTTAAGTAATGTAGTTTATATTAATAAAGCAATATCAAAAAAGGATTTACTTAAAATATATAACTTAATTTCAAAAGCTAAATCTAAATATTTATCAAGCTTAGCTTTACCGATTCATATTCAAAATATTTTAAATACCAATGATTTTTTAGCAGTTTTAGCTAATGTTTCTTCAAATGATGATACTTTTGATAAAGTTGATTTTGATGAATTAAATATAATTATTAGTGATGCAATTGAAATTAACCTAGAAGATGCATTTAAAAAATTAAAACTCAACTTTGGAATCTTAGATTATTTTGTCTCAGAGGGGATTTTAATTGGAGATTTAGTTGATGCTGGATTAGAATTAATAGCTGGCGTTGAAGCTACGGGGGAGATAAGAGAAAAACTTGAAGCTCAAATTCTTAAATCCTTAACAGATATTAACGTTATTGCTCTTTTAGTTGCTGCAATGAGGACTGAACAAGATTTAACTGGTGGGAGAATAAGGGAAGTTGATATAAGTGATGATCCAGCTTATTTGTATACTGATGAAGTCTTAGGTTTAGCTATTTCTAATCAGATTGCTGGAACTAAAGCAACTTTTAACTTTAAAAGATACGATGAAGCAAAACCAGGAATTATTCATGGTCTTCCACCGATGTTAGATGATATTTTCGCAGGACTAATAGCAGGATGCATGTCAAAAATATTTGAGGAGTAAACATGGAAGAAGATAATTATTTTCAAGATGAAGAGTTTTCAGCTACTAAATCTATTTGGGGACTCGTAACATTTTCAACAATATTGCCAGTTAATGTATTTACATCTATTGAATATATGACTAGATTAACTTGGTTTTGGCCATTTATCCATTTGGTAGTCGGTATTTTAGCAGCTATTTGTGCTTTTCTTTGCCTTGATATCCTACATTTAAATACATTTTTCTCAGCGGTTATTGTTTATTGTTTTTTCATGATTATTACTGGATATAATCATTTAGATGGAGTAATGGACATGGCTGATGGGGTCATGGTTCATGGAAGTCCTTATAAAAAGATTAGTGTAATGAAAGATTCTTCTGTTGGTGCTGGGGGAGTTGCAACATTATTTTTAGTGGCTAGTTTAACAATAGCAGGAATATTTAATATTTTAGATTATCATTTTATTTATGGGGTTATTATTTGTGAAATGCTTTCTAAAACTTCACTTTTAACAACAGCTTTAATGTCTAAACCTTTAATTCCAGGAATTGGAAGCTATTTTATATTGGCAACTAATAAAATCAATTATATAGTTTCTACAATATTTGTTGCAATAATCGCTTTTATGCTTGGTGGTTTTGTTGGTCTAGCAGGGGTTGTTGGATCTATACTTTCTGGATTTTTAATAGCTGTCATTGCTAAAAAAAATTTTGTCCATGCTAATGGTGATGTACTTGGAATGTCTAATGAAGTTGGACGTTTAATGGCATTATTATTCATGTCAATAAGTTTATATTTTTTATAGTCAATAATAATTAATGATAAAATGAAGGTTAATGTTTTAAGACTTGATCATAGATTAAAAAGGGATACACGTATTACGACTCATGTGTGTCTTACGGCCCGTGCATTTGGAGCTAGTAAAATTTATCTTGCAGGAGAACGTGATAATAAACTCATGGAAAATGTAAGAGACACTGCTTCTAGATGGGGTGGGTATTTTGAAGTTGAATATGCTGATAGTACAATGGGTGTTATTAATAAATGGAAGGATGATGGTGGAAAAGTAGTTCACTTAACAATGTATGGTTCACAAGCTCATGAAATTGCAGATGAGGTAAAAAATAGTAATTCTGATATTTTGATTATTGTTGGAGGTTCTAAAGTTCCAAGTAATGTTTATAAAAGTGCAGATTGGAACGTGTCTGTAACTACTCAACCTCATTCGGAAGTTTCATCTTTAGCAGTATTCCAACATTTATTAATGGATGGCTCTGAATTTGAATTAAAATTTGAAAATCCAGTTTTTGAAGTAATTCCAACAGTTAATGGTAAAAATGTAAATGTCTATAATGAAAATCGTTAGGATATAAAGTCATCTAATCTTTTAATGGCTTTTAATTTATCATCTTTTTTTATTTTTGCTTGTTCAATAGCATCTTTCATTGTAGATATTGAGTTATCATATACTTCTCTATCAACTGGATATGGAAATCCATCTTTTCCTCCATGTGTAAAACTATATTTTACAGGATCTCTCCAACTAGCTGGTTCACCATATACTAAATCTGAAATTAAAGCTAGTGCTCTTATTTTTTTAGGACCAATTCCTTTAAGTAAAATTAATTCTTCATAGTTTTCTACTTGAATTTCATATGCTTTTTTTAAAACTTCAAATTCTTCATCACTTAAATCCGTATCTAAAATAGGATGATGTTCTGGCATTATAAAATCCTCTAAAAGCATTTGATTATTTTTTCTTTTGAAATATTGTCTTAAATGATTAGGATTATCATTAATCAAATCAACACTAATCTTTTGAGCTTCTTTACTTTCTTTATCAGTCATGTTTAATGTATGTGGATTTTTTAAATCACAGGAAATTCCACTGTGGGGATTTTCTAATAATTTATCAACATTTTCACCCATCCAATGATATCTTCTAGCATATTTATTTTCTGTATTTAGCCCTTGTTGAATTACTGCCCAATTTCCGGTTTCTGTTATAAAGAAATTGTGTTGGTATAATATGAATCCATCCTGTATACATGAATTATCTATTTTTGCTGATAATTTACTAGTTTTTATTAATTTTTCTGTAGTTTTTGTTTTTAAGTTAAACATTTCTCCTGCATGTTTTATACCTTCTGGTGTTTTTCTAGATTTAGCACCTTTTCCACCACTTAGGTATATTCCATGTTCTTCAGGACTTAATGAAATTTTTAGAGCTCCTAATGTTGTGGTGGTTGTTCCAGAGGAATGCCAGTCAAATCCTAAAACACAAGAAAAAGCTTGAAACCAAAATGGATTAGATAGTCTATTTATGAATTCATTTAAGCTATATTCCTCAATTATAACTGAAGCTATTGCTTTCGATAGGTCAACCATTCGTGTAAATAACCATTTTGGTGGATGACCTGTGTGTAATGGTAGGTTGACAACTCCTTTTCTCTGCATGACTTTATTTTGTTTTAAATTATTAAAATTGTTTAGGTAAGAGCAATTGCAAAGTACTAAAACAAACATTTATATGTAATCTACTATAGAAATATTGTTTGTTATATTATTAATATATATTTTTTATCAAAATTAAGGAGCGTAATTATTTATGGCAATTAATGATGGAGATTTTGTTAGAGTAAATTTTACTGGAAAAGTTAAAGAAACTGATGATGTGTTTGATACTACTTATGATGAAATTGCTCAAGAAGCTGGAATTTTTGAAGAAAATAAAACTTACAAACCAATTCCAATTGTTGTAGGGGGAAATCATTTATTACCTGCTATTGAAGAATCTATTAAAGGATTAGAAGCTGGTGACACTAAACATGTTGAAGTTGAAGCTGCTGATGCTTTTGGTCCTCGTGACTCTAAATTAGTCCAACTTGTACCTATGAAAGAATTTAAAAAACAAGGTATGAATCCAGTTCCAGGAATGAAAATTTCTTCTAATGGGTCTACTGGTAAAATTTTAACTGTTAATGGTGGAAGAGTAAAAGTAGATTTCAACCACGAATTAGCTGGAAAAGACTTAATTTATGATGTTGAAGTAACTGAAATCATTGATGATGTTGAAGAAAAAATTAAAAGCATGATTGAGTTACACTACTCAAATCCTAATGTTGATTTAGATAAAACTCAAATTAATATTGAAGATGATGTTGTAAACATAAAATTAGACGAAATGGCTAAATTCGATCAAAAATCTTATATGGATATTACTTTTGCTAGATTTAAAATAGCTAAAGACATATGGGAAAATATTGAAGAGATTACAAAGGTTAATTTCATTGATGAGTTTGAAGAAGCTCAAGAAAACGAAGAAGATGAAGAGGAAGAATAATTCTTCTTCTTAAATACTTTTTCCTTTGTGAATAGCTACTATTCCAGGAATATTTTCCACTTTTAATTTATACATGGCTTCAATGCCTTCTTTTTCAAATGCAACACATTCTTTTTTAAGTACTTTACTGTTTAATAATGCTGCAACAGGAGGTGTTATTATAAATATTGAATTGTTTTTTTCTAAAGATTTTACTGTATTTTCACTTAACTTTCCTTTTCCAATGTGAATTTTAACTCCATTTTCACTTAAAAATGGGATTGTAGATTCAATTTCTTCTTTATTACTTGTTGTTGGGGCAACTCCGGCATCACTAACAGCAGTATGCATTATAGCTGCACCTTTGAGATTAAAATCAAGTGAATTGTTTTTTATTAATTTAACTAGTTGTGGTAATGCTGCATCACGACCAGTGTATATAATTCCAGAGATACTAATTTGGTCTCCAACATTAAGTTTTAGAAGGTCTTTATCTTTAATGGGGGTTATTATTTTTTTCATGTTATCCTATTTTTTTTTAATTTATCATGATTTATAATAAGATATTTAAATGTTTAATAATAAATATAAATTTGCTTTATATTAATTTATGATTGGTATATGTTAGGAGATTTAAATGATTATTATCGATGAAGAGTTATGCAAAGGTTGTCACCTTTGTTTGTTTATGTGCTATCAAAATGTTTATGCTATATCTCCTGAAACTAACAAAAAAGGAATTCAATTACCTTATGTTAATTTTGGAGAGCGATGCACTAACTGTGGAGTTTGTGAGGTGGTTTGTCCAGATCAAGCAATCACGGTCAATGTTAATAAAAATTGGTGGGTTGGGAAAAAAGATAATACTTTCAATCCTAAATTTTCAAAAGGGAGAAAATAGGTGTTATAATGTCTGAAGAGTTTTTTATTCAAGGAAATGAGGCATGTGCTAAAGGAGCAATTATTGCCGGTTGTAGATTTTTTGCAGGATATCCCATTACTCCTTCTACTGAAGTTGCAGAGACTTTAGCTCGTGAACTTCCAAAAGTAGGAGGTTCTTTTGTCCAAATGGAGGATGAAATAGGTTCTGCAGGTGCTATTATTGGTGGGTCTTGGGGTGGAGCTAAATCAATGACTGCGACCTCTGGACCGGGACTATCATTAATGCAAGAGAATATTGGTTATGCATTTATGACTGAAACTCCTATTGTAATTATAGATGTTCAAAGGGGTTCTCCATCTACAGCTCAACCAACCATGACTTCTCAAGCAGACATGATGCAAGCTCGCTGGGGATCACATGGTGATTATGAACCAATTGTACTTGCACCATCAAGTGTTCAAGAATTCTTTGATTTTACAATCAATGCATTTAACTTGGCTGAACAATTCAGAATTCCAGTATTTGTAATGGCTGATGAAGTTGTAGGGCATATGAGGGAAAAAATTGTTGTGAGTGATGATATTGAAATTGTCCCAAGAAAAAGGCCAGAAAATAAAGATTATTTACCTTTTGAAAACATTGAAAATGGAACAACTCCAATGCCAACATTTGGTGATGGATTTAATATTCATGTAACAGGTTTAACTCATGATGAGAAAGGTTATCCAGATACAAACACTCCTGAAACTCACAGAAAACTTGTTCAGAGATTATGTGATAAAATTTTAAATAATAAGGATAAAATTTGTTCTGTTCAGTCTAAAGACTGTGAAGATGCAGATATCGTTATAGTTTCTTATGGTTCTCCGGTTAGATCTGTAATGGAATCAGTATCAAAATTAAGAGAAGCTGGTAAAAAAGTGGGTTATGTTAAAATTGATACACCATGGCCGTTTCCTGATGAAGAAATTAAAAAACTAACAGCTAATGCAAAAGATGTTCTTGTTGTAGAATTGAATTTAGGTCAAATGTATTATGAAATTGATCGTGTAGTTAAAAAACAAGCTAATGTTCATTTAATGGGTGTAATTGGTGGATTATTACCAACTCCTGATGAAATAATATCTGAAATCAATAAAATAGGAGGAAATTAGATGTCTGAAGAAGAAATTAAAAATAAATTTACTTCTTACATGAGGAAAGATAGGCTCCCTCATATTTTCTGTCCAGGTTGTGGAAATGGTACAATTATGAATGCTTTTATTAAAGGTATGGAAAAAGCTGAAATGGATTTTGAAAATGTAGCTATGGTTTCAGGTATTGGTTGTTCTTCAAGAATTCCAGGTTATATGAATTGTGATTCTCTTCACACAACTCATGGAAGAGCATTAAGTTTTGCAACTGGTTTAAAGGTAGCTAATAAAGATTTGGATGTTGTAGTTTTTACTGGGGATGGTGATGCAGCATCAATTGGTGGTAATCATTTGATTCATGCAGCTAGAAGAAACATTAATTTAACTGTTATTTGCATTAATAATAATATTTATGGCATGACTGGTGGTCAAATTAGTCCTACTTCTCCTAAAGGTAGTCTTGGAACTACTGCTCCTTATGGAAATAAAGATTCACCATTTAAATTAGCAGAACTTGTTGCAGCTGCCGGTGCAACTTATTCTGCAAGGTGGACTACTGTTCAAATTGAAAATTTAATTACTTCAATTAAAGATGCTTTAAAAAATCCAGGTTTTTCATTTGTTGAAGTTGTAACTTTATGTCCTACTTATTATGGTCGTAAAAATAAGCTTAGAACACCAACTGCTATGGCAGCTATTTCAAAAGCAAATACTGTATTTAAAGCAGCTGCTGATAGGATGAGAGAAAAAGATTTAGAAGGTAAAATTGTTATTGGTGAATTTGCTAAAAAAGAAAAAGATGAATTCACAAATAATATTGATAAATTAAGTATAGAACAATCTGGAAGCAGAACCATAATTAATTCTGCATATAAAGATGAATTTTAGGTGAATAATATGAGAAAAGAAATAAGAATCTGTGGTTTTGGAGGTCAAGGAATCATTCTTGCAGGTATTATTTTAGCTAAAGCAGCATCAATTTTTGACAATAAAGAAAGTATTCAAACTCAATCTTATGGTCCTGAAGCTCGTGGAGGAGCTTCTAAGTGTGAAGTTATTATTAGTGATAAAGCTATTGAATATCCTAAAGTTCAAAGTCCAGATATTTTAATCGCTATGTCTAATGAAGCTTTAATTAAATATATAGTTGATTTAAAAGATGAAGGGATTTTGATTGTTGATCCAACTACAACTGATGTTAATGATGTTAAAGAATTCATTGATAATCGTAATATTAAAGTTTATGAAGCTCCAGCTACTAAAACTGCAATAGATGAAATTGGTCTTAAAATTGTAGCTAATATTGTTATGGTTGGTGCTATTACAAAAATTACTGAGGTTATATCAAAAAAAGCAGCTATTGATTCTGTGTTAGATAGTGTTCCAAAGGGAACTGAAGATAAAAACACTGCTGCATTTGAAGCAGGATATAATCTAATTTAAGGTGTTAACATGAAATTTTTTGAAAGTATTGCAAAACAAGTTTTTAATCAAGAAGGAATTAATATTCTTGAGGGACATGTTGCTTATTCTCCAGAGGAAGCTATGGAAATTTCTTCTGAAATGGGTGTTCCAGTAGCTATTAAAGCACAAGTTTTAACTGGAGGTAGAGGCAAAGCAGGTGGAGTTAAATTTGCAAAAAATCCAGGTGAAGCTTTTAAAGTTGCAGATGATGTTTTAAAGTTAGAAATAAAAGGCGAAAAAGTAAAACATATTTTAATTGAAGAACGCGCAGATATTATTAATGAATTTTTCATAAGTGTTTCAATTGATAGAGCTAAAAGAAGACCCGTTATCATGGCAAGTTCTGAAGGGGGTATTGAAATTGAAAACTTAGCTAAAACCAACCCTGAAAAAATAATTAGATATTATCCTAATCCTTTAATTGAATTTTTACCTTATGAAGCTCGTGAAATAGCTCGTAAAATGGGTGTCGAATCTAGTTTAATTTCAGCTATGGGTGATGTAATTTGGAAACTCTACAATGTATTTGTCAAGTATGATGCAGATACTGCTGAGATTAATCCATTGGTTTTAACTTCTGATGGATTAATTGCTGCTGATGCCAAATTAGTCATTGATAATGATTCATTATATAGACATCAAGATTTAGTTAACTTATTACATTATAAGAAAAAAGCTGTTGACTTTGTTAAATTAGATGGAGATATTGCTGTTATTGGTAATGGTGCTGGTTTAACTTTAACTGCAATGGACATGATTAAGCTTAATGGTGGTAAACCTGCAACATTTTTAGATATTGGTGGTGGAGCATCAGACCAAATTATTAACCAAGCTTTAAACATTGTATTAAATTATGATCCGGTTAAAGTTGTATTTTTAAATGTGTTAGGTGGGATTACTAAAGCAGATGATGTTGCACGTGGAGTAATTAAAGCTTTAGATGATAATGAGCGAAAAGTTGGCATTGTTATTAGGTTAACTGGAACTAATGAAGAAGAAGGTCAAAAACTTTTAGAGGAAGCTGGAATTCCATATGAGGTTTCAATGGAAAAAGCTGCTAAAAAAGCTGTTGAATTATGTGATAGTTTAAAATAAATTGTGGGTTTTATGAAGTTTTATGCAATTAATGGGAGTAAACGTGAAGAGGGCAATACCGCACAACTTCTTAATAGATCTTTAGAGGCTATTAAAAGTGTCCTTCAAGATGCAGAGTGTGAATACATAAATTTATATGATATTCCATTTAATGGGTGTAAAAGTTGTTTTGCTTGTAAAAGGGTTAATGGACGTCATTATGGAAAATGTGTTTATAAAGATGATTTTAAACCAATTTTAAATAAAATAATTGAAGCAGATGGAATTGTGTTAGGTTCTCCAATTTATTTTGGGGATGTTACTGGAGTTATGAGGTGTTTTTTAGAAAGATTTATTTTTCCATTTTTAGTTTATGATGGTAAAGGAGAATCTTTAGCTCCAAAAAGAATGCCTTTAGCATTTATTTATACTATGAATGCCACTGAAGATAATATTGAAAACGTGGGTTATGATTTGTTATTTGATAGAACAGAATGGCCTTTAGAAATGATTTTTACAAAACCTTATAGAATGTATTCATGTGATACTTATCAATTTAGTGATTATTCAAAATATGTATCAAGTATATTTTCCGAAGAGCATAAAGCTGAAGTTAGAAAAACGCAATTTCCTAAAGATTTAAAAAATGCTTATGATATTGGAATTAAAATAGCTAATGATGCTCAAAAGATTTTATGAAGTTATTTTTATTCCAGTAATACTACTCTACTAATTTCTGATTCATTAGTAATTTCTCGACCACATTCATCACCAATTTGACATGCAAAATCAACAACTTCGTCAAATGTTGGCATATTACCTAATGTTAATCTTTCTCTTGAATATCCAACACACATATATGCTTTTATTTCTACAAATTTGGGGTTAGCTTTTTTTATTAATTTAGCATATAATTCTGGATTAATCATGTTTCTTCCTTTAACACAGGTTGTTCTTATACATGTACGAGTATTAAAACTTGCTAATGTTTCTAATGATTCATTTAAATTTTCCCAACCATTCATTATTTGAGGTCTACAAACTTCATTATAGGTTTTCCTTGTAGGAGCATCTAAGGATAAGTATAGTTGGTATGGATCTTCAGATAAGTTTTTCAATTTATCTACATTTTGACCATTACTCACTAAAAAAGTTGTAAAATTTCTACGATTAAACTCAGCTATTAATTCATCAATTTCAGGATAAAGTGTAGGTTCACCAGCAAGTGAAATAGCTGCATTAGTTGGTGTTTTTGATTCGGCTAATTTTTCACGATTAGCTTTGTCATTTCCAAAAAATCCGCAAAGTAAATTGTTTTGGGCATTAATTGCTCCATCAATAATGGTTTTAGGATCATCATAATTTCCATCCCAATCAGTATTGGTATAACTTAAATCTCTCCAACAAAACTCACATTCTTGTTGACAGTGAGGTACAGCAGGAGACATTTGCAAACATCTATGGCTTTTAACACCGTAAAATTGTTCTTTATAACAAACCCCTTTATCAAGTATACTTTGTTTAGTCCAGTGACAGATTTTTGTAGCAGCATGTCCATTATTGCCAACAAATCTATATCCACTTTTTTCTAACTTTTTTTGTTGTTCTTTTGTTAGTGACATTTTTATTAAAACCCTCTTTTCTATTTACATATCTGATTTTTATAATAATTTAAATATTTGGTTAAATTAAAATATTATTAAAATATATTTGGGGAGACTAATATGGATAGACCAATTGTAATCTTAAATTATAAAACTTATTTAGAATCAAGTGGAATTAAAGCATTAGAATTAGCACATGATTTAGAAAGTGCTGCTAATGAATCAGGAATCACAATGGTTGCTGCTCCACAAGCAATTGATATTTATAGAATATCTGAAGAAACTTCGATTCCAATTTTTGCTCAACACATTGATCCAGTTTCACCTGGGGGGAATACTGGGCATAATTTAATTGACCCATTTATCGAGTCTGGAATCAGTGGTTCTTTAATTAATCATTCTGAAAATAGGATGAAATTAGCAGATATTTATGAGGCCATAAAGTTGTGCAAGGAACATGAAATAGACTCTTGCGTATGTACTAATAATATTGCCACTTCAAAAGCGATTTCTTGTCTATCTCCTGAAGCAGTTGCTGTTGAACCACCTGAACTTATTGGTACTGGAATTCCGGTGTCCCAAGCTCAACCGGAAATAGTTGAAGAGACTGTATCTCAAGTTAAAGATATTAATAGGAATATTAAAGTTTTATGTGGTGCAGGAATAACTACTGGGGATGATATGAAAGCAGCAATAGATTTAGGTGCAGATGGAGTATTGCTTGCTTCAGGAATTATAAAAGCTAAAAGTCCGAAAAAAGCATTACTTGATTTGGTAAGTAAATTATAAAAGAATCTTTTTTAATATATTAAGATATATATTTATTTGAGTGAAATAATGGCTGGTAAATTTAATACTATTGATGATTTTGATATTGAAGGTAAAACTGTCCTTGTTAGAGTTGATGTTAATTCTCCGGTAGATCCAGGTTCTAGGGTTATTTTAGATGACACTAGATTAAATTTACATGCTCAAACAATCAAAGAATTATCTAATAAAGGAGCCAAAGTTGTCATTCTTGCACATCAAAGCCGTCCAGGTAAAAACGACTTTACAACACTTTCTCACCATGCTGATGCATTATCTGCTTTATTAAATTTAAGAGTAAAATATATAGATTCTATTTTTTCCAATGTTACTAAAGAAGCTATTAAATCAATGAAAAATCATGAAATTTTACTTTTGGAAAATGTAAGATTTTTTGCTGAAGAAACTATTTCAAAAAGTCCAGAAGAACAGTCAAAAACAATTCTTGTAAAACAATTATCTCCTGTTATTGATTATTTTGTAAATGATGCATTTGCAGCAGCTCATAGATCACACATATCATTAGTGGGGTTCACTGTTAATACTCCTTCAGCTGCTGGTAGAGTAATGGAAAAAGAGTTAACTGTAATACAAGAAGCATTAGATAATGTACAACATCCTTGTGTGTTTTTGTTAGGTGGAATGAAACCTGAAGATTCTATTGAAGTCATGGAAAATGTATTAAAAAATAAAACTGCTGATTCTATTTTAACTACGGGTATTGTGGGAAACATTGTCTTATGGGCATCTGGTGCAGATATTGGGGAAGTTAATCGTCAGTTTATAATTAGTAGAGGTCATGTTAATATGGTTGAAAAAGCTAAATTGATGATCGATAAATTTGGTGATAAAATTAAATATCCAATTGATGCAGCTATTGAGTTAAATGGTGAAAGAGCTGATGTTTCGATTGATGAGTTATCTAATGAAGCAATATTGGATATAGGTGTTGAAACAATCGCTTGTTATGCAAAAGAAATTCGTGATGCAAAAACAATATTTGCTAATGGTCCTGCAGGAGTATTTGAAGATCCTAGGTTTTCAATGGGTACTGAAGATTTAATTAACGCAATTGCATCTTCTAAAGGATTTTCCCTAATTGGTGGAGGACATATTGCAGCTGCTACTGCCGCACTTGGTTGTGAAGACCAAATGAGTCATGTAAGTAGTGGTGGCGGAGCTTGTATTAGTATGTTAGCCGGTAAAAAATTAGCTGCTGTTGAAGCTCTAAAAAATAGTAAAAAGTGATTTATATGGATTATGATAATTTTTTTCTTCCAGTTGATAATATAGAAAAAGCTATGGATTATTATGAAGAAATAATTGGATTAAAGCTAAAATTTAATTTTAAGGATAAGGGTATGGTTGCTTATAATGTTGGAAATAATGAACCAGCTATTATTTTAAAGGATGAAAATATTTTCAATGATGTTAAACCAACAATATGGTTTGTTGTGGATGATGTTGCGAAAAAATATAGAGAATTAAAAGAAAAAAAAGTAAATTTCTTATCCGCACCATATGAAATAGGTACAGGTAATGCTGTAGAATTTGAAGACCCATTTGGAAATAGATTTGGATTTACAGATTACAATAAATAGCCTTTAATTTTTCTGAAGCTATTTTAGGATTGTCTGAACTCATAATAGCACTCACTACAGATAACCCTGCTATCCCAGTATCTTTTAATTCAGAAGCATTATCAAGTGTAATGCCTCCAATAGCCACCACAGGTATATTAATTGATTTAACAATTTCTTTTAATTCTTTTTTTGTTATAAAAGGAGCATCATCTTTAGTGGATGTTGGAAAAACAGCTCCACTTCCAATATAATCAGCTCCATCTTTTTCTGCTTTTTGAGCTTCACTTACAGTTGATGCCGAAACTCCTAAAATTTTATTATTTCCAATTAATTTTCTTGTAATCTTGCAGGGCATATCTGTCTGACCAATATGAACTCCATCAGCATCAATAGCTAATGCAACATCGATTCTATCGTTAATAATTAATGGAATATTATATTTTTTAGTAATTTTTTTAACTTTTAGAGCTAAATTATAGAATTCTATGGTGTCTTTTGTTTTTTCTCTAATTTGGACTAAACTGACACCACCTTTTATAGCTTCTTCAATTGTATTTAAAAATTTTTTTTCATCATCACTATTATCAGTAACTAAATAAAGTTTTAAATCATTTTTATTCATAATATCTCAATATTTGATTTGTTAATTAAAGTCTCACTATCCGTTTTGTATAAGTAATCTATTAAATAAGCTCTAAATGAACCAGTACCTTCATCTTTTTCATCTATTTTAGCTCTTGCTTTTTCACCAGCAATATTCATAGCAAGTATTGCAAGCAATGTTCCTTCAAGAGGTGTTGATCCTCCAATGCATGTTCCAACGATTGAAGATAGCATACATCCACTACCAGTAATTAGTGGCATCATTTCATCTCCATTATCAATAGCTAATGTAGTTATACCATCACTTAAAAGGTCAATTGGACCACTAGCTAAAACAATTGCGTTTAATTTCTTTGCTAAATTGGAAATTATTTTTCCATTGTCTTTTAAGTTAGTTTTAGTAATTATATCATCAACACATACATCAACACCTTTTGCAGTATTATTTTCATCTATAATTCCAAGTAATTTGGCTATTGTTTTAATTTCTGTGATATTTCCACGTATTGCCGATATATTATAATTGTTTATTATTTCTAAAGCAGTATTATTTCTTAGATTACTTACTCCAACTCCTACTGGGTCTAAAATGATTGGAGTTTTTGTTTTGTTTGCTACTTTAGAAGCAGAAATCATAGCAGCTATTTGGTCTTTACTTAATTTTCCGATATTAATAACAAGTGCATCAGCTATTGAAACAACTTCTTCCATTTCATCAGCATCATCAGCCATTATTGGTGATCCTCCAATTGCCAAAATAGCATTTGCGCAGTCATTTACAGTTACAAAGTTTGTTATACAATGGGTTAAGGGGGTTCTACTTTTAATATTTATTAAAGTTTTATCAATTTTTCCCAATAAATCCTCTTTATTTATCATGATTATTAATTGTAAATTCTATTATATTTATAATTTTGTGAATTATACTTAATTAATTAGTAAAGTATTTATGTAACTATTGACATAAATTATAGTGTTCTATAATATTTGCTAGCGCCTCGATAGCTCAGTCTGGTGGAGCGCGAGACTTGTAATCTCGTGGTCGCGGGTTCAATTCCCGTTCGGGGCTTTTTATTTATTCATAATACACATTTTTTTATCTAAAATCAATGATTCATGGCAAAGTTTATATATGGGTAAATATATATTATTAAAAGTATGTTATATGGCATACCAATTTGTATGGGACCGTAGGGTAGCTTGGTCGATCCTTTGGGCTTTGGGAGCCTGAGACTCCGGTTCAAATCCGGGCGGTCCCATTTTGTCCCGCCTTAGCTCAATTTGGCAGAGCGTTGGACTGTAGATCCAAATGTTGCTGGTTCAAGTCCGGCAGGCGGGATTTAATTTATATTATTAAGAAATTGTTAATAATTTTTGTGAAATTCAATAAATTTCCAAAATCTTTATATAAGATTAAATTAATAATTAACTAATAGTGTATATTTAATACTGTTAAATTAATTATACGATTCATATTTAATTGCCTTGGTGGTGTAGGGGCTATCATGTGGGCCTGTCGAGCCCGCGACTCGGGTTCAAATCCCGGCCAAGGCGCTTAGATATTTCAGATGTATTTAGGGCCCGTAGCTCAGTCTGGCAGAGCGCTTGGCTTTTAACCAAGCGGCCGCGGGTTCAATTCCCGTCGGGCCCGTTTCTAATTTTATATTTTAACTTTTCTATCTGGAGGAATATAATTTGAAAATAGATATTCAAAACCATATGCTTGTACCTGAGCATGAAGTCATGACCGAAGATGAAATTATCAAAGAATTTGCGGATGTTGATTATGATTATAGAAATCTTCCTAAAATAAGGTCTGATGATCCTGTTGTAAAAACTTTAGACGGTGTACAACCAGGTTCAGTGCTAAGAATTACTCGTAAAAGTGAAACTGCTGGGGAGTTTATTACATATAGAATTGTGGAAGATTGATTGTTTTAAATATGATGTTAGAGTTAGTGAAATTTAATATAGTATAATTTCTGTATTTTTTTGTTTTTTTAGAAATTCATTATAATAAATTTGAACTTAGTTTGAGATAAATTATCTTAAAAATAAGATAGTTGGGAGTAAATTAAGAATATAATTAAATGAATTAGTTGATTAGATTATTATAATCGTTTTTATTTTTAGTTTATTATTTTTATCCAATAATATATATTATACGAAACTGGAGGAAGCCCATGACAGAGAATAACTGGAAATTAGTTGATGCATTTTTTGACAAATATGACTTGGTGGATCACCATATTAAATCATACAATGATTTTGTAAATAATAGGATTCAGGATATTATTGATATTACTGAGCCTATTACTCTTGAAAATGGTAAATATACTTTAAAAACTGGTAAACTCACAATTGAAAAACCTTACACTAAGGAAGCTGATGGTTCTAAAAGTACAATCTATCCTACCGAGGCAAGACTTAGAAATTTAAACTATTCTGCACATATGTACCTTGAGATGGCTTTAAATGAAGAAGGGGAAGATAATCCTTTGGAAAATGTTTACATTGGAGAATTACCTGTAATGCTTAAATCAGATATTTGTTATCTTAATGGTCTTAGTGGTGAAGAATTAATTGAACAAGGTGAAGATCCTCAAGATTTAGGAGGATATTTTATTGTAAATGGTTCTGAAAGAGCTGTTGTAACAATGGAAGAAATTGCTCCAAATAAAATCATTCTTGAGCGTGTGAATGAAGTTGAAGATAGGCATGCTAAAGCTGTTGTAACTTCTATTAAAAGTGGATTTAGAGCAAGAATTACTCTTGAATATAAAAAACCACGTAAAAATGGTGTATTTTTAAGAATTTCTTTCCCATATGTTCCTGGTGAAATTCCACTTGTTATTTTATTAAGAGCATTAGGATTATCTACAGATCAAGATATTATTACAGCTATTTCTGATGATAATAATTTCCAAATGATTATTGCAGATGATATTCAAGTTTCAACTCAAGCTTTAAAACTTGATCAAAAAGAAATGGATGGTATGTCAAGAGAGGAACGAGAAGAATATATGCAATTAGCAGCTATTAAATACATTGGTAATCGTGTTGCTAAAGGCATGACTGAAGAATATCGTATAAAACGTGCTGAAGATGTAATTAATCGTTACTTGTTACCCCATATGGGTACTGAAGAAGGAAGACGTCATGATAAAGCTATTTATTTAGCAGAAATGACTGAAATGTTACTTCAAGTTATTGATGAGCAAAGAAAACCTCATGATAAGGACCATTATACAAATAAAAGACTCAGAGTTTCTGGGGATTTAATGGAAGATTTATTCAGAGTAGCATTTACAAGTTTAACTAGAGATATGAGTTATCAACTTGAAAGAAGTCTTTCTCGTGGTAAAGAACTTTCAATTAAACAAGCTGTCCGTAGTGATGTTTTAACTGAAAATATAAAACATGCTATTGCAACTGGTAATTGGGTTGGTGGAAGAGCTGGTGTAAGTCAACTTTTAGATAGAACTAGTTATATGGGTACTCTTTCTCATTTAAGACGTGTTGTATCTCCATTAACAAGAAGTCAACCTCACTTTGAAGCAAGAGATTTGCACCCAACACAATTTGGTAAAATATGTCCAAATGAAACTCCAGAAGGACCTAATTGTGGTTTGGTAAAAAATTTAGCTTTAATGTGTAATATTTCAAAAGGTTCTGATGAACAAGAAATTAAAGATGTTATTGAAAGTATGAATGTATTAATTGAATAATTTGTTTATTAGGAGGGAAATTTTTGCAAAAATCTAAAAAAAATGATAAAGCTTTGAATTCTTCTAAGGAAGTTCCTCAAGAAATGATGAAAAAAAATGAAGATTCTAAGGGGCATGTTATTGGGGAGTTAGCTAATGCTAATTCAAAAGAGATTGGTGTAGCTGAGGATATTTCAAAAAAGTCTAAAATTTATATAAATGGTGAACTTCTTGGGTCTTGTGAAGATCCTGAAGCATTTACCCAAGAAATGCGTGAAAAAAGGAGAAATGGTGAAGTTTCTCATGAAATGAATATTACTTATTATGAAGATAATAATGAGATTTATATTTTCAATGATCCTGGTAGAGCTAGAAGACCATTAATCATAGTTAAAGAAGGTGTTCCTCTTCTTAAAGATGAACATATTAATAAAATATCCAATGGAAAATTAAATTGGGATGATTTAATTTCTGAAGGTTTAATTGAATATTTAGATGCTGAAGAAGAAGAAAATTCATATATAGCTATGAATTTAGCTGAGTTAAATGAAGATCATACTCATTTAGAAATAGACCCTGCCACTATGCTTGGAATTTGTGCCGGTATTATTCCATTTTCAGATCATAATTCTTCTCCAAGGAATACAATGGAAGCAGGTATGACAAAACAAGCTTTAGGGTTATATGTTTCTAATTATGCATTACGTACAGATACTAGAGCTCATTTATTACATCATCCTCAAACTCCAATTGTTAAAACACGTATTATTGATTCAACTAATTATGATAAAAGACCATCTGGTCAAAACTTTGTTGTAGCTTTGATGTCTTATGAAGGATATAATATGGAAGACGCAATGGTTATTAACAAAGGTTCTCTTGAAAGAGGTTTAGCTAGGTCTTCTTTCTTTAGAGCTTATGATACTTCAGAAAAAAGGTATCCTGGTGGACAAGAAGATAAATTTGAAGTTCCTGATAAAAATATTAAAGGTTATAGATCTGAAGATGCTTATAGGCATTTAGATGATGATGGTGTTGTAAATCCAGAATCTTATGTAGAATCTGGTGATGTATTAATCGGTAAAACTTCACCTCCAAGATTTTTAGAAGAAATTGATGAGTTTGGTACTGTTGCTGAAAAAAGAAGAGAAACTTCTGTTACTGTCAGACACGGTGAAAAAGGTATTGTAGATGCAGTTTTATTAACTGAAACTGTTGAAGGTTCTAGACTAGCTAAAATTAGGGTCAGAGATACTAGACAACCAGAATTTGGTGATAAATTTGCTTCAAGACATGGTCAGAAAGGTGTTATTGGTTTAATATTATCTCCTGAAGATGTTCCATTTACTGAATTTGGTGTGGTACCTGATTTAATAGTTAACCCTCATGCTATTCCTTCAAGGATGTCTGTAGGACAAGTATTAGAAATGGTCGCAGGTAAAGCTGGTTGTCTTGAAGGGAAACGTGTTGATGGAACTCCGTTTAATCAACAATTAGAAAGTGAAATTAAACAACAACTTATTGATCATGGATTTGAATCTGCTGGTTGTGAATCATTATACAATGGTGTAACTGGTGAGAGAATCGATGCAGAGATTTTTGTTGGAGTAGCTTATTATCAAAAATTACACCACATGACAACTGATAAGGTTTATGCTCGTTCTAGAGGTCCTGTACAAGTTCTTACTCGTCAACCTACTGAAGGTAGGGCTCGTGAAGGAGGGTTAAGGTTTGGAGAAATGGAAAGAGATTGTCTTATTGCACATGGTGCAGCACTTACCTTAAAAGAGAGACTTCTCGATGAATCTGACAAATATGAAGCCATTGTTTGTGAAAATTGTGGTATGTTAGCAGTATATGATAAAAATAGAAATAAAACTTATTGCCCAATTTGTGGTGATGTTGAAACATATCCTGTTGAAATTTCATATGCATTTAAATTATTATTAGACGAACTTAAGAGTTTATGTATTTTCCCTAAATTAATTTTAGGAGATAAAACATAATTAAAATTATAACGGAGCCAACACATGACAAATTTTATTAAAAAAATTGAGCAAATCAACTTTGGATTAATGTCTCCTGAAGATATTCGTGAAATGTCTGTTGTAACAGTTGAAACTCCTGACACTTATGATGAGGATGGCTATCCTATTGAAAATGGTTTAATGGATCCTCATTTAGGTGTTATTGACCCAAGCTTAAAATGTAGAGCTTGTGGTTTTAGAGGGGGGGAATGTCAAGGGCATTTTGGTAGTATTGAACTTGCTAGACCTGTTATTCATGTCGGTTTTGGGGATATTATTCACAAAATATTACGTTCTACTTGTAATGAATGTGGACGTGTTCTTTTAAACGACAATGAAATTGCTTATTTTACAGAAAAACTCAATGAAGCACAAGAAAATAGGGAAAGTTTAGGTGCAATTTTAAAAGATATTTATAAGGTTGCTAAAAAAGATGTTTGTCCACATTGTGAAGCAGCTCAAGAAGATATTAAAATTGATAAACCTGTTTCTATTCGCCAAGGAGATTATAAATTAACAGCTTCTGAAATCAGAGAAAGACTTGAAAAAATTACTGATGATGATGCTTATGTTTTAGGTGTTAATCCTGAGGTTGCTAGACCAGAATGGTTAGTTTTAACCGTACTTCCTGTTCCTCCAGTTACTGTAAGACCATCAATTACATTAGATACTGGTGAAAGATCAGAAGATGATTTAACACACAAACTAGTTGATATTTTAAGAATCAACCAAAGATTAATTGAAAACATGGATGCAGGAGCACCACAACTGATCGTAGAGGACTTATGGGAATTACTACAATACCATGTAACCACATACTTCGACAACGAAGCTAGTGGAGTTCCACCTGCAAGACACAGATCAGGAAGACCACTTAAAACATTAACACAAAGATTAAAAGGAAAAGAAGGACGGTTCCGTTCAAATCTATCAGGAAAACGTGTAAACTTCTCAGCACGTACAGTAATTTCACCAGATCCAAACATCAGTATCAACGAAGTCGGCGTTCCAGAAATGATAGCAAAAGAAGTAACCGTACCGGTACATGTAAATGAATGGAACATCGATGAAATGAAACAATACATTGAAAACGGTCCAAATGTCCATCCAGGAGCAAACTACGTAATTCGTAAAGACGGAAGAAAAATCAGAGTATTAGAAGAAACAAAAGAAATGATTCTAGAACAACTAGAATGTGGATTTGTCATAGAAAGGCACTTAAAAGATGGGGACATGGTTTTATTCAATCGTCAACCTTCACTTCACAGAATGTCAATGATGGCACACGAAGTAAGAGTATTACCATACAAAACATTCAGACTTAATTTGTGTGTATGTCCTCCATACAATGCAGATTTTGATGGAGACGAAATGAACATGCATGTATTCCAAACCGACGAATCCAGAGCAGAAGCAAAATACCTAATGCGTGTACAAGAACACATCTTATCTCCAAGATTCGGAGGACCAATCATAGGAGCAATACATGATCATATATCTGGAGCATACCTATTAACAAGAAATGGAGTAGAATTTAGTGAAGAAGAAGCTCTCCAAATCATTAGAAAATCCCACTTACCAATCCCTACATTTAAAAAAGGACAATGGGTTTTAAAACATGATAAAGAATATGGTGAAGAATCTTACATCTACAAAGATAAAGGTGAAAAATGGACAGGTAAAGAACTATTCTCTTTACTTTTACCAAACGACCTAAACTTAGCTTATGATGCAGAAATATCAAAATCTCCTTCTGTTTTACCAGAAAGTGATGCACATGTAATCATTGAAAACGGTATACTAAAACAAGGGGTAATAGATGAAAAAGCATATGGATCATTTTCAGGACAAATCTTAGATAAAATTGTAAAAGAATATGGTCCTGGAAAAGCAAAAGAATTTTTAGACAAATCCACAGATTTAGCTATTTGTGGGATTATGAAAACAGGAATTACTACAAGTATTAATGATGAAGAAATTCCTGAAGAAGCTCAAGACAGAATCGATGAGCATTTACAAAAATCCGAAGAAAAAGTAGATGAATTAATCGATAACTATGAACAGGGTTATCTCCAAGCTTTACCTGGTAGAAGTCTAGAAGAAACTTTAGAAATGAGAATCATGCAAGTTCTCGGGGAAGCGAGGGATATGTCTGGTGAAATTGCAGAAAATTATCTTACAATGGGTAAAACATATGAAAATGAATCATATGACCATATAATGGCAGTAGAAAATCATTCTGTAGTTATGGCACGTACTGGTGCTAGGGCTTCTATGTTGAACCTTACTCAAATTACTGCATGTGTAGGTCAACAAGCAGTTAGGGGTGGACGTATTGAAAGAGGATATTTAAATAGAACTTTACCACACTTCAAAAAAGGAGAATTAGGAGCTAAAGCAAAAGGATTTGTACATTCAAGTTACAAAGAGGGATTAGACCCGATAGAATTTTTCTTCCATGCAATGGGGGGAAGAGAAGGACTTGTAGATACAGCGATTCGTACAGCCCAATCAGGATACATGCAAAGAAGACTAGTAAATGCACTTCAAGATTTACAGGTTAAATCCACAGGACTGGTTACAGATAATCAAGGACTAGTTATTCAAACTATGTTTGGTGAAGATGGAGTAGATCCTGCAAAAAGTGACTTTGGAAAAGTTGCAAACTTAGATAAGCTTATAGATGAGATTAAATTAGAGTCAAAATCTAAAATTGAGGGTAAGTAGGTGTAACTATGGATCAAGCAATTGAAAAAGTTAATCAATCTTTAAAAAAAGCTGAAATAGAATTTCCAATAAGTTATATTGAAGATTTAGCAAAAACATATATTCGTCGTGACTTATCTGATGATGAATTAGATGAACTTGTTTTTAAACTTAAAAATGCCTATGACCGAGCTCATGTTGAAGCTGGTGAGGCTGTTGGAACTGTAGCTGCTCAATCTGTAGGTGAACCAGGTACTCAGATGACTATGCGTACTTTTCACTATGCAGGGGTAACTGAGTTAAACGTAACATTAGGTCTTCCAAGACTTATTGAAATCGTTGATGCAAGAAAAGACATTGCTACTCCAACTATGGATATTTTCTTTGATGAAGAAAGACGTAACGATGAAGAATTTGTTAAAACTTTAGCTAATAAAATTGGTAAGAGTACAGTCAATGATATTCTTTCAGATTTCAATCTAAATTATGCTGATATGCAAGTTGAAGCAGTTTTAGATGATAAAAAAATCAATGAAAAAAGACTAAATAAAGAAGATATTATTCAAACAATTAAAGAATCATTTAAAAATAAAGTTACAATTAATGATAATGATATTATTTTTGAACCAGCTAAACCAGAAATTAGGGAACTTCGTCTATTAGCAGATAAGGTTCGTGATTTACAAATTAGTGGTATTAAACATATAGGTAAAGTTATCATTCGTCGTGATGAAGAAGAATGGATTATCCAAACTGAGGGTTCAAATCTTAAACAAATCCTTGAAATGGAGGGTATTGATACTTATAGAACTACAACAAATAATATTCATGAAATTGGTGAAGTTTTAGGTATTGAAGCAGCTCGTCAATCTATTATTAACGAAGCTCAAAATACTCTATCTGAACAAGGTCTTAGTGTTGATGTTAGGCATATCATGTTAGTTGCAGATATTATGACTTCTGAAGGTGTTGTAAAATCTATTGGAAGACATGGTATTAGTGGTGAAAAATCAAGTGTTTTAGCTCGTGCAGCTTTTGAAGAAACTGGTAAACATTTACTTCAGGCATCTATTCATGGTGAAGTAGATGATTTAACAGGGATCATTGAAAATATTATTATTGGACAACCAATACCTCTTGGTACCGGATCAGTCGGTGTCAAAATGGATTATAAAAAAGAATAGGAGGCTAGATGATGGACGTAGATAGGAATATCAGGGTAGCTGTTGATACTGGTGATGTTACATTAGGTTCTGAAAAATCAATTCAATCATTAAAATTAGGAAAAGGTCAACTTGTTGTAGTTGCTAATAATGCTCCTAAAGAAATTGTTGAAGACGTTAAATATTATTCCAATCTTTCAGAAATTCCATCTTTAACATTTGATGGAACTAGTGTAGATTTAGGTTCAGTTTGTGGTAAACCTTTCACTGTTGCTACATTAATTATTAACGATCCAGGAGATTCTACTATATTAGACGATTTGAGGTAGATTTAAGTGTCTATTAAATTGAGTGCAAATGAAATTAGATACATAGCTCTTTTTGAGAACATGACTGGAGCAATGGTTAAGGATTGTATTATCGATGATGAACATGGTAAGGTTACTTTTGTTGTTAAAAATGGGGATATGGGACTTGCTATAGGTAAAGGTGGAAACTCCGTATCAAAAGTTCAAAGAGCTGTAGATAAAAGTGTTGAAGTAATTGAATTATCTGAAGATCCAATTCAATTTATTAAAAATATTTTATCCCCTGCAAAGTTACAAAGTGTTAAACTACATCAAAAAACATCAGGCGAAAAATTTGCTACAGTCACAGCTGATAATACTAACAAACGTATTGCTATTGGTAAAAAAGGGATCAATATTGAGCGAGCTAAATTTTTAGCAAAAAGACAACATGATATTGATAATATTATTTTAAAATAGTTTTTTAACTATTTACCTTTTTTATTATTCCATTTAAAACAAATTCACTAAAGATTCTTTTCAATCTTTACTTACTATTTTTTAATTATTCATTTTTTTTGTCTGTATTGTTAATTTTAGGTCATTGAATATAATTTGAAAACAAAATTTTTATTTGTGTATGATATGAAATAGCTAAGAATTCAAAAGCATTTAAAAAATTAAGCTATTAAAAACTTTCTAAATGGGAAAAATAAAAGTTATTAATGAAATTTTCGCATGGCTAAATTACTCTGGAAATAAATACATTTATAAAGGTTAAAAGAAATAAATAATCTTAAGATATCTATATTCAAAAACATGACTATGTGTGCTTTTTGTCGTGATTTATATTTATTTCAAGATATCTTCATTTAGATAAGTCAATTATCTATGTTAATTATTATTTGACTGATTTATATCTTAGAATTTAGATTGTACTATGAATATAGTATAAATCGCAGCGGTGGATTCGTAGATATGTATTTTTAAGAAAAAAAATTCGAGGAAAAAAATATGCCAGGACTTTTTGCTGCAAAAAAACTTAAAAGAAATAGACAAAATTTTAAGTGGAAAGATGTAGATTACAAAAGAAAAGCTTTAAGATTAGATGTTAAAGCAGATCCTCTTGAAGGAGCTCCTCAAGCTAGAGGTATTGTAATCGAAAAAGTAGGGATAGAAGCAAAACAACCTAACTCTGCTATTCGTAAATGTGTACGTGTACAATTAATTAAAAATGGTAAACAATTAACTGCTTTCGCACCAGGTGATGGAGCTATTGGATTTATTGATGAGCACGATGAAGTTATGATTGAAGGAATCGGGGGACCATCTGGAAGATCTATGGGAGATATTCCAGGGGTTCGTTGGAAAGTATCAAAAGTAAACAATGTTGCTTTATCAGAAATGGTAAGTGGAAAAATTGAAAAACCTGTAAGATAAGGATGGTTATTTTTATGAGTAAATTATTCGATAAATGGAATCTCGATGAAGTGAAAGTTGAGGACTTAGGTTTAGTCAAATATATTTGTTTAGATGAAACAATGGTTCCACACACTTCTGGTAGACATGTAAAAAGACAATTCGCAAAATCTAAAGTTTCTATTGTTGAAAGATTAATGAATAAAATTATGAGAACCCATCTTAACTCTGGTAAAAAAAATAAAGCTTATAATATTGTTAAAGATGCTTTAGAAATTATTCACAATAAAACTAAAAAGAATCCAGTTCAAGTTTTAGTAACTGCTGTTGAAAACACAGCACCTCGTGAAGAAACTACTCGTATTAAATATGGGGGTATTGGATACCAAGTTGCTGTAGATATTTCTCCACAAAGAAGAGTAGACCTTTCTTTAGGATTTTTAACTAGAGGAACTTTACAATCTTCATTTAAAAATAAAAAATCTGTTGCACAATGTTTAGCCGATGAATTAATTCTTGCTTCAGAAGAAGATTCAAGAAGTTTTGCTTTACAAAAAGCTGAAGAAAAAGAAAGAGTTGCTAAAGCAGCACACTAATCATATTCATATAGGTGATTTTTTTGAGTAGACGAGACAAAATGATTGCAAAAATTAAAGAATTGATGTACAAACCAGATCAAATTAGGAATATTGGTATTTGTGCTCACATTGATCATGGTAAAACTACTTTATCTGATAACCTTTTAGCAGGTGCAGGAATGATTTCCGAAGAACTTGCTGGTGATCAAAGATTCTTAGATTTTGATGAACAAGAACAAGCACGTGGTATTACTATTGACGCTGCAAACGTATCTATGGTTCACGATTACAAAGATCAGGAATACTTAATTAACTTAATCGATACTCCAGGTCACGTTGACTTTGGAGGGGATGTAACTCGTGCAATGAGAGCTGTAGATGGTGCAGTGGTTGTTGTTTGTGCTGTAGAAGGTATTATGCCTCAAACTGAAACTGTATTCAGACAAGCTTTAAAAGAAAATGTAAAACCAGTATTATTTATTAACAAAGTTGATAGATTAATCAATGAGTTAAAATTGGAACCTGATGAATTACAAAAAAGATTCATTAATATTTTCATGGAAGCTAATAAATTAATCAAAAACATGGCTCCTGAAGATAAAAAAGAAGAATGGATGTTAGATTTCACTGATGGTAGTGTAGCTTTTGGTTCAGCATATCACAATTGGGCTATTAATGTCCCAACTATGCAAGAAACTGGTGTTAACTTTAAAGATATTATTGATTACTGTAATGCTGATAATCAAAAAGAATTAGCACAGAAAGTACCATTGTCTGATGTATTACTTGGTATGGTAGTAGAGCATTTACCTTCTCCTAAAGAAGCTCAAGTTTACAGAGTACCTAATATATGGGATGGAGATGCAGATTCTCCTGCTGGTGAATGTATGATTAACACTTCTCCTGATGGACCTTTAGCTGTAATGGTTACTAATGTATCAGTAGATAAACATGCTGGTGAAATTGCTACTGGTAGGGTATATGGAGGAGCTATTGAAAAGGGTACGGAAATATATCTCGTTGGATCTCATGGTAAATCTAGAATTCAACAAGTAGGTGTTTATTTTGGTCCTGAAAGAGTTAACACTGACAAAGTACCTGCAGGTAACATTGTATACATTGCTGGTGCAAAAGGTGCTATTGCTGGTGAAACATTATGTTCTCCTGAAGATAAAATTAAAGAATTTGAAGGATTAGAACACATATCTGAACCAGTTGTTACAGTAGCTGTTGAAGCTAAAAATACAAAAGATTTACCTAAATTAATTGAAGTATTAAGACAAGTAGGTAAAGAAGACCCTACTGTTAAAATCGATATTAACGAAGAAACTGGTGAACACTTAGTATCTGGTATGGGTGAACTTCACTTAGAGGTTATGGGAGTAAGAATCGAAAATAAAGGTGTAGACATTACTACTTCTGAACCTATTGTAGTATACAGGGAAACAGTATCACAATTATCTCCACAAGTTGAAGGTAAATCTCCAAACAAACATAACAGATTCTATATTACTGTTGAACCATTAGAACAAAGTATCTATGATGCTATTCAAGATGGTGACTTAAAAGAAGGTAGAGTTAAAGGTAAAGAATCAGCTAATGATTTCATGGAACATGGATTAGAAAAAGAAGAAGCTAGAAGAGTATGGTCTGTACATAACAGAAGCTTATTCCTTAACATGACCCGTGGTATCCAATACTTAGATGAAGTAAAAGAACTTTTACTTGAAGGATTTGAAGCAACTCTTGAAAATGGACCTTTAGCTAGTGAAATTTCAATGGGATTAAAATTCAAACTACATGATGCAAAACTTCACGAAGATGCAGTTCACAGAGGACCTGCACAAGTATTACCAGCAATTAGAAATGCAATTCTTGGATCTATGATGCTTGCAAAACCTTCATTACTTGAACCTATGCAAAAAGTAGTTATTAACACTCCTAATGATTATATGGGTGCATGTACTAGGGAAATTCAAAACAGAAGAGGTCAAATCGTAAATATGGGTCAAGATGCAGGGGACATGGCTATTATTGAGTCTAAAGTTCCTGTAGCTGAAATGTTTGGTTTCGCTGGAGATATTAGATCTGCAGCTGAAGGTAGATGTTTATGGTCTACTGAAATATCCGGTTTCGAACCACTTCCACATGAAATGCAAAACCAAATTGTCAGAGAAATTAGACAAAGAAAAGGTTTATCTCCAGAACCATTTGGTCCAGAGCATTATTTGGGATAATTAAAAATTAAATTTTAATTTTTTTATATTTTTTAATAAAATTTATATAAAAAGCATTAGCTATTTATAGGTTAAGATTTATAAGTATAATTAAGCTATCATTTAAGCTTAAATGTTGTTAAATTAATATTAAAAAGAGGTATTATAATGGCAAAAGAAAAAGAACATATCAATTTAGCATTTATTGGACACGTTGACCACGGAAAATCCACTTTAGTTGGACACTTATTATTAAAAGCTGGTGCAATCGCTGAACAACAATTAGATGACGGAGAAAACAAATTCAGATTTGTCATGGACAAATTAGGAGAAGAAAGGGAAAGGGGAGTAACTATCGATCTTGCTCACCAAAAATTCTCCACTAAAAAATACGACTACACTGTTGTAGATTGTCCTGGACACAGAGACTTCGTTAAAAATATGATTACTGGTGCTTCCCAAGCAGATGCTGGTGTATTAGTTGTTGCAGCTGATGATGGTGTAATGCCACAAACTAAAGAACACGTGTTCTTATCTAGAACTTTAGGTATTAATCAATTAATCATTGCAATTAACAAAATTGATTTAGTAAACTATGATGAAGCTAAATTCAATGAATTAAAGGATGAAGTTTCTGCATTAATTAAAACTGTAGGTTTCAACCCTGATCAAGTACCTTTCATCCCTGTTTCCGCATTTGAAGGAGACAACATTAAAGAAAGTAGTAGTAACACTCCATGGTACAAAGGAAAAAGTTTAATTGATACTTTAGATGAGTTAACTGCTCCTGAAAAACCTGTAACTTTACCTTTAAGAATTCCTATTCAAGATGTTTACTCCATTACTGGTGTAGGTACTGTACCTGTTGGAAGAGTAGAAACCGGTGTAATGAAAAAAGGTGAAAACGTTATCTTTGAACCTGCTGGAGCTTCCGGCGAAGTAAAATCTATCGAAATGCACCACGAAATATTTGATCTTGCTGAACCTGGTGATAACATTGGATTTAATGTAAGAGGTGTAGGTAAAAACGATATTAGAAGAGGAGATGTAGCTGGACATACTGATAACGCTCCTACTGTAGCTAAAGAATTTGATGCACAAGTAGTTGTATTACAACATCCTGGTGTAATCACTGTTGGATACACTCCTGTATTCCATTGTCACACTTCTCAAGTAGCATGTACTTTCTTAGAATTATCTAAAAAATTAGACCCAGCCACTGGTCAAGTTGCTACAGAAAACCCAGACTTCTTAAAAACTGGTGATGCTGCTATCGTAAAACTCAAACCTACTAAACCAATGTGTCTTGAAAAAGCAACTGAAATTCCGCAAATGGGTAGATTTGCTATTAGGGATATGGGTCAAACTGTTGCTGCTGGATTATGTATTGATGTAGTCCCTGCAAAATAAGTTTGTAAGCGTAATAAAAAGAAGTAATTTTTATTACTTTTTTTTTATTTTTTTGGAGGATAATAAATGAATCAAGCAAGGATTAAGCTTACGGGGACTGACCCAGAAAAATTAGCTTATGTATGTGATCAACTCAAAAAAATTGCTGAAAGAACTGGTGTTGATTTATCTGGTCCTATTCCATTACCTACTAAAAAATTAGTAGTACCTACAAGGAAATCACCAGATGGTGAAGGTAAAGCTTCTTGGGAAAAATGGGAACTTAGAATCCACAAACGTTTAATTGGTATTGGTGCTGACGAACGTGCAATGAGACAAGTGATGAAAGTCAACGTTCCTGATAATGTAAGTATTGAAATTGAACTTAAAGGATAGATATTTAGATATCCTTTCTAAATACTCCTTTCATTTGCCGAGATAGTCTAGTCTGGTAAGGCGCAGGACTTGAAATCCTGTGGAGTTTCTCCGCCTGGGTTCAAATCCCAGTCTCGGCGTTTTTTATAATTAATTTTTTTAAAAATAGCTTTTTATTTTTTTATCTAGTTCATCTAGATTTGATACAATATTTTTTTTATTTAATTCTTTTATTTTAGGTCTTTGTATCATTATTACAGCTATGCTTGTTTCATTAGCTGCTTGGATTTTTTCGGTTACTCCTCCAATTTTACCACTTTCTTTAGTAATCATTACAGATGCATTAAGATTATTGATTAGTTTTATATTTTCTTCTTTACTAGCAGCTCCATTCATTGGAATGATATGATCTTTCTTTATTCCTAAGTCTTCACATTTTTTAAGTGATTTTTCTACTTTTAGAATCCTTGGGTAGAATTTTTCTAGAGGAACATTTTTTAACACATCCTCCATCGTGTTAGCTCCCGCAAAATGCAACACATTTCCTTGATTGAATTTTTCTGAAATTAATTTCCCAGCATCTTCAAACGAGTTTACATAATGGATATTAGAACAATCAATATTTTCGAAAGTTGTAGTGGGTCTCTCAAAGCGAATATAAGGTATTTTTAATAATTTTGCAACACTCACACTAGTTTGAGTTATATGGCTTGCAAAAGGGTGGGTTGCATCAATTAAAACATCGAAACTTTTTTCTTTTAAAATATTAATTATATCCTCTTTTAAAAGAGGTTTAGCTATTGTATCATCACTTCCACCTTCAATAGCTAATTTTGAACCATATTCTGTGGTGGTTGTTGTTAAAATGTAAGATTCATAATTATTTTTAATATGTTGTATAATATTTATTGAATCTTTAGTACCTCCAAGTAAGAAAATATTTAATTTTTTCATTATATCACTTTATTTACTATTTTTTCAGAAATTATTATTGTAAATCCAGTTAAAATTATTAAAACCCAATCAAAAATATTAATTGGTGCTGTTCTAAACACTGTTTGTAGCTGTGGTAAATATATGATTAATAATTGAAGTATAAATGAACTTATAATTCCTGCATACAAATATTTACTTGATTTATGTGAGTTTGCTTTACAATTATATGCATTAAATAGTTGGTATACAACAAATAATGTAAATGCAACACTCATAGCCGTTTTTATGTTTGAATTTGTTAATTTGTATGCAAATATTCCTATTGTGCCTATTGCCATTACAAGTCCTGAAATAAAAATTTTTGTTAAAGTATTTTTATTTAAGATGTCTCCATTTTCAGGATTTCTATGCATAATGTCTTTTTCAGCTCCTTCCATACTCAATGTTTGTGCAGGAGGCCCATCCATCAAAATATTAATACATAACAATTGCACGGGATTAAATGGTAGAGGTAGTGATAATAATGATGCTCCAATAATTGTTATAATGGCTCCAACATTTGTAGATACTTGGAATTTAATAAATCTTTTAATATTATCATAGATTTTTCTTCCTTCTTTTATTGCTTTTACAATAGTTCCAAAATCATCGTCTTTTATAACCATATCTGCTGATTCTTTTGCCACATCTGTTCCACTACCCATAGCTACTCCAATTGATGCTTTTTTAAGAGCAGGAGCATCATTTACTCCATCTCCAGTCATTGAAACAATATTTCCTTTATTTTTTAATGTTTCAACAATTCTCATTTTTTGCATTGGTTTAACTCTTGCATAAACTTGAATATCATCAACAATAGCTAAATATTCCTCATCACTTAATTCATCTAGCTTTTCTCCTGTAATTACTTTTCCATCAGTTAAAATACCAATGTCTCGAGCAATTGCCTCAGC
Organism: Methanobrevibacter oralis; assembly: GCF_001639275.1. NCBI lineage: Archaea > Methanobacteriati > Methanobacteriota > Methanobacteria > Methanobacteriales > Methanobacteriaceae > Methanobrevibacter > Methanobrevibacter oralis. The sequence continues at coordinate 95,347 of NZ_LWMU01000048.1, read as the reverse complement.
AGTTTTTGAATGATCACCAGTAATCATTTTAACTTGGATTCCTGCATTTTTACATTCTTCAATTGCTTTTATAGTGTTTGATTTTGGGGGATCTATTAGTCCCATTAATCCAGTAAAAATTAAGTCTTCATTATTAATTTTATAAGCAAAACCTATGACTCTTAATGCTTTATTTGTCATTTCACTAATTTTTTCACATAGCATTTTATTAATTTTAGGACTTAGTATTTCAATATTTCCTTCATTATCTATGTATTTACATTCACCTATAATTATTTCTGGAGCACCTTTTACTAAAGTAATAATATTTTCACCATCTAATCTATGAGTAGTACTCATCATTTTACGATTACTATTAAGTGGGGTTTCGTCAATTCGTTTGTAGCTAATTTCACCAATGTCTGAATTATCGTCTATAAATTTAAGAATAGCTCCATCAGTAGGATTTCCAATTATTTTTCCATTATTAAGATTAGCATTATTGCATAAATTACCAATAAGCATGGTTTTGTCTTTATTTAAAAAATAATAGTCAGTAACTGTCATTTTATTTTCAGTTAATGTACCTGTTTTATCGCTACAGATTATTGTACAGGAGCCTAATGTTTCTACGGAAAGTAGTTTTCTAACGATTGCATTAGATTTGGCCATTTTTTGCATTCCAAGTGCAAGAGTTAATGTTAATACAGCAGGAAGCCCTTCAGGAATGGCTGCAACGGCAAGTGAAATAGCTGTCATAAAAGTTTCAACAAGTGGAACTCCTCTAAACAATTCTAAGATAAATACAAATATACAAACAAGGATAGCTATTAGTGATATAACTTTTCCAACATGACCTACTTTTTTTTGAAGAGGAGTTTCATCAGATTTTTCAGAAACAATCTCAGCAATTTGACCAATTGAAGTAGACATTCCAATAGCTTTTACAACACCTATTGCATTTCCTGAAAGAATATTAGAGTCCATGTATAGTTCATCATTAATTTCTTTTAAAATAGCATCAGATTCTCCAGTTAAATAGGATTCATCAGCAGTCAAATCATTAGCTTCAATTATTTTTAAATCTGCAGATACTTTATCTCCTTCACTAACAAGTACAATATCACCAATTGTAAGCTCACAAGAATTAATTTCTTTAATTTCATTATTTCTCTTAACAATAGCTGTTTTTGTAACTAAATTTTTAAGCATTTCAACAGCTTTTTGAGATTTATATTCTTGAACAAATCCGATTATTGTGTTTAGTAAAACTGCAATTAAAATAACTGATGCGTCAATTATATCATTAATTAAAAAAGCAGCAATGGCTGCAATTAAAAGCAGGGCTATTAATGCATCAAAGAATTGTGATAAAAATAGAACAATTGGGTGTTGTTTTTTTGGTTCAACTAGTTTATTTAAACCATATTTTTCTTGTCTTTTTTGAATTTCTAGAGTATTGAGTCCTTCAAGTGAGGTTTTGTATTCTTTTAAAGTATTTTCCATTATTTATCACCGTAACGTGTAAAAACTTGCTTTTTTATAATTTTTTAACTTCATATTGAATCTACCGGTATTTAAGTCCTCATTGGTCAATGTCTTTATAATTAATTGACAATTAATCTCATTAGCTAGATTTACTAAATATGGTTGAAGTTCATTTGGTGGTCTAATTGAATAAATTAAACATACCTCTTTGTATAAGTCAAAATTAGGATTTGTAATGTCATCTTTAATTATATTTTCATTATCAGGGTCAATATCTGTTTTAATAACATCAATATTCTTTTTTTCTTCTAAAATTTTGTAAATTTTATCAAATTTTCCAACGGCTATTTCTGCTATTTTAACTTTCCTATTTCCAATTAAATCTAGTAAATATTCTCCAAAACTTTGCCACATTAAAAAAGCCTTCTAAAAATTGTATATTTTATTATATTTAAATAAGTATTTAAAGTTTGATTTATACAAAAAGATTTATTATAGTTTATCTTAAACTTTAATCTAGGTTTATATTATGAAAGTTAGAAAATTTGTTCTAGAAGATTTAAAAAGGGTTTATGAAATAGAAAACATGTCTTTTAATCAATCTTATGAAATAAATATCTTTAAACAATTATATGAAATGGGGGTTGGATTTTTAGTAGCTGAAAAAGACAATTATGTAATAGGATATATAATTTTTTGGATAAAAAATGATAGGGAAGGTCATATTATATCCATAGCTGTTGATAAAAATTATAGACGTTTAGGAGTTGGTTCTAAATTATTATCAAGAGCGATTAATGTTCTTTCATTACTTGAAATTGATAAAGTAATGTTGGAAGTAAATGAAAATAATAATTCGGCAGTTGAATTTTATAAAAGTTTTAAGTTTAGGATAGATAGAATTGTCCCAAACTATTATGAAAATCAGGACGGAGCTATTGTAATGTATTTACCTACGGATTGGTAACATTTCCAACGATAAATTGTTTATAATTAGTTATTGCTTCCATTGGAATTACTCCAGTTATAATTAATAAGCTAATAAGAATTATGTAAAATGCAAAGATTCCGAGTTGGATAAATCCATGTTTTTTTACTGTTGGATCTTTTCTACTTACTAAGTAAACTGCAATAATTAAACCTATTATTCCACCTAAAATTGAAAAAATATAACCTAATAATATGAGAAATGAACTTGTTTTATGTTGTCTGTAATTTTCAGCACTATCAACAACTTCTTTTTTAATAATGATTGGATTTAATTTATTTTCTTCCCCATATTGGGCATTTTCAAGCATTTCTTTATTAATAATTATTTTTTTCGGTACTTCTGTAGGATTTCTTAAAATCAATGGGGTTCCACATTTAACACAATAATCTGCTTCATCAGGATTTTGATATCCACAATGGATACATACTTTAGCCGGATTAATTTCTGGAAATTCATATCCACATTTTATACAAAAACCATAAATGTCATCACTTGCTGTATGGCATTTCGGACATCTTCTTATAACCATTTTATCACTTATATTAATCTTATATATTGAAGTTATTTAAGTATTTCTTATAAAGATTTATTTGTTTTGAATTAATAATTAATAATAAATGTTTTTTGATTTAAATGATTCGTCAAATTGAAATTTCACAAAGATTTAATTTTAAAAAATTAAATCGTCATTATGAATGTTTTATTATAGATTTAGAAAATGAAATGGCTTATTATAAAATCCATGAGAGATTTAATGATGAAAGGTTTATTCAAGAAAGTTTAATATGTGATGATTCTTGGATAGCTATTTTAAGAGAACTTAAATCTAATGTATCAAGTAAAATTCATAATTTAAAAAATAAAGAAATTGAAGACTTTAAACAGGGCTTTGAGAATATAAATTTGTTTGAGGATTTTGAATCGGAAAAATTTGCTTATTTTGAAAAATTAGAATTAATTTATTCTTGTAATATAAATATTTATCATGATACTAATTATGAGGAATATTCATTTAAAAATAACTTTCCTAAAAATTGGGAAAAATTTGCTAATTTATTAATTAATTTAGTTGGTTTTGATGTTTGTCATCTTGATTATCAAAAAAAGTTAGTTACAGGATTATTTTATGATTTTAGAAAAGATGGAATTTATGATAGAAATAATAAGAAATTATCTTTAAATTTAATAGAATTTGGACATCATTCAGTTCTTTCTATGGGATTGCCTCGTTTAAATTTTGTGGTTGATTTAGCTAATCGAAAAATTGACGGATATTATGAAAGGAAGTTAAATGATAAAGATATTTTAAAAATTTTAGATTTATTAGATTACTATGGTGTTTATTTATGGATTACAGATGATTATCAGAATAAATCTCTTAATCATGATTTAGCTATTTTTGATGGTTATGATTGGTATTTAGAGCTAGTATTTGATGGAGGTGTTATTTGGTACATCTTTGGAAACAATGAGTATCCTGATACTTACACAGCTATAGCTTTAAAAATAATTGAATTAACTGGCTATGATTTATTGGAATTAAACACAATTGATGATAATGAAAGAAAGCTATTTAAAAAATATGCTAAAAGAAAATTGCCTTGAAAATAAGCTTTTATTAATTAATTATTTATATTTGTAAATAGATATCTAATAATATTATATTAAATTTTATGGAGATAACATGGCAGAAGTATCATCAAAAGAGTTATATGAATTTAAAAAAACGTTAAAAGAGTTAGCTGAGAAAAAAGGTAGGGGCACTGAACTTGTTTCGGTTTATATTCCACCAGATAAACAATTAAGTGATGTTGGTAAACACATGAGGGATGAACTTGGTCAAAGTGCTAACATTAAAAGTAAACAAACAAGAAAAAATGTACAATCGGCTATTGAAGTAATTTTACAAAGAATTCGTATGTTCAAAAAACCTCCAGAACATGGGTTGGTGTTATTTGTAGGAATGATTCCCAAAGGAGGTCCAGGAACAGAAAAAATGGAAACTTATGTTTTTGAACCACCGGAACCAATTACAACTTACTGGTATCAATGTAATAATGAATTTTTCTTAGAACCTTTAGAATATATGATTGAAGAAAGAGAAACTTATGGTTTAGCAGTTGTTGATAGAAAAGAAGCTACAATAGCTACTTTAAAGGGTAAAAAGATTAATATTTTAGGTCATTTAACTAGTGGTGTTCCAGGTAAACATAAAGCTGGAGGTCAATCTCAAAGAAGGTTTGACCGTGTAATTGATCTGGCAGCTCATGAGTTTAAAAAACGTATTGGTGAACATATGAATGAAGCATTTATTCCTTTAAAAGATGATTTAAAAGGAGTTATTGTTGGTGGACCGGGTTTTACTAAAGAAGAATTTATTAAAGGGGATTATCTTCAATACGAAATTAAAGATAAGATTATAGCTACTGTTGATACATCATATACTGGTGAATTCGGTATTAGGGAAGTTATTGATAAATCTGCTGATATTCTAAATGATTTGGATGTTATGCATGAGAAAAAAGTAGTTCAAAAATTTTTAAAGGAGTTAATTAAAGATAAAGGTCTTGCATCTTACGGAGAACAAGAAGTAAAAAATAATTTAATTATTGGAGCTGTTGATACATTACTTTTATCTGAAGATTTATCTTTACTTCATAAAACTTTCAAATGTTCAAGCTGTGGAAATAAAGAATTTATAACAGTTAAAAACCAAAGTGAAGCAGATAAATTAGAAAAAAGATGTTCAAAGTGTAATGAAATTTTAAAGGAAGATTCATCTGAACTTTTAGTTGATTATTTTGTAGAGAAAGCTGAAGAAATGAATACTAATGTTGAATTTATTTCTACTGAAACTGAAGAAGGTGTGCAACTACTCAGAGCTTTTGGTGGTATTGCGGCTATTTTAAGATATTATGTTGAATCTTAGTATATTATTTTTTAATATTTTTCATGTCATAAAATTCTTTCATTCCTGCTTCTCGACAAATTTTATTTATTAATCCAAAAAATAAATGTTTGCTTACAGTATTATTCTTATTTATATCAATATATAATGAGTACATACTACGCCTATTTTTAGCTAGAAAAGCATCTTTTAACTTATTATATTCACTTCTAGTTATTTTATCATTTCGCATTATTTCACTTAGTATTTTGTCTATTAAAAAATATTTTTTATAGAATTTTGTAGATAGATTTATTTAATATCATATATAAATCCCTGCATTTTTTTATTTAATTTTTTCTTTTGTTTAATTTTTTTATTAATTAATTTGAATATTATTCGCTTTTTTTATAAAAAATTGAAAATTTTATATATTAGAAAATATATATCAATTACTATATTGTTAAATATTTTGGTTAATTACATAGCAAAATCTGAATATTATTTAATGATGTAGAGTGAACAAAAGGTATTAATTTTGAATATAAATTAATAAATTTTCAAATCATCATTTTGATTTGTTATTTATTTTTTATCATTTTAAAATTTTATCTTTAAAAAAATTTGGAGGAATATTTTTGTCATACATAGATGATGTAATAGAAACAATAATAAAACAAAACCCTTCTGAACCAGAATTCCATCAAGCTATTCGTGAAGTATTGGAATCTTTAAGGGTCGTCATTGAGGAAAATGAAGAAGAATTTAGAAAAAATGCTCTTCTTGAAAGATTAACTAACCCAGAAAGACAACTAAAATTCCGTGTTCCATGGGTAGATGATAATGGCCAAGTTCACGTAAACACAGGATACCGTGTACAATTTAACAGTGCAATTGGACCTTACAAAGGAGGATTACGTTTCCACCCCTCTGTAAATGTAGGTATTATTAAATTCTTAGGTTTTGAACAAATTTTTAAAAACTCTTTAACTGGACTTCCTATTGGTGGAGGAAAAGGAGGCTCAGACTTTGATCCTAAAGGTAAATCTGATAGAGAAATAATGGCATTTTGCCAAAGTTTCATGACTGAATTATGTAAGTACATTGGTGCAGATACTGATGTTCCTGCTGGGGATATTGGCGTTGGTGGTCGTGAAATCGGATTTTTATATGGTCAATATAAAAGGATTAGAGGATTATCTGAAGGAGTTCTCACTGGTAAAGGATTATCATATGGTGGTTCTCTTGCAAGAACTGAAGCTACTGGATATGGTTTATTATACTTTACTAATGCAATGTTAAAAGCTAATGATATTGATATTGCAGGTAAAACAATTATTGTTTCTGGAGCAGGAAATGTTGCAATTTATGCAATCGAAAAAGCTCAACAATTAGGGGGTAAACCTGTAACCTGTTCTGATTCAACTGGTTGGATATATGATCCAGAAGGAATTGATGTTGAATTATTAAAAGAAATAAAAGAGGTAAAACGTGAAAGATTAACTGCATATGCTGAAGCTAGAGAAAGTGCAGAATATCATGAAGGTAAAGGTGTATGGACTGTTAAAGCAGATATTGCTCTTCCATGTGCTACTCAAAATGAATTACTCTTAGAAGATGCTAAAAACTTAGTAGCTAATGGTGTAAAAGCTGTAGCTGAAGGAGCTAATATGCCAACTTCAATTGAAGCAACTGAATACTTACAAGAAAATGGAGTATTATTTGCACCTGGAAAAGCTTCAAATGCTGGAGGAGTAGCTACTTCTGCACTGGAAATGTCTCAAAATTCTGAAAGATTATCTTGGAGTTTTGATGAAGTTGATGGTAAACTTCAAACTATTATGGAAAATATCTTTGCAAATGTTGCAGATGCAGCTGCTGAATATAACATGAATAAAAACTATGTTGTAGGAGCTAATATTGCAGGATTTAAAAAAGTAGTGGATGCAATGAACGCACAAGGAATTGTGTAGAACAACCTTACTTATTACAGTGACTGTTAATTTGTTAGCTTGACCTATTTTTTTCTTTTTTTAGGTTATTTAGACTTTATTTTTATATATTTATTGTTAGGATAAATTCATATTTTATTTATTTTTTAAATACTTATTCTATCTATGAATAATTTTATATTTTATTCACTGATTGAATACTTATTCTATATGCAAATAATTTTATATATCTTTAAATAATATAATATGTTGAAGTGTTGATACGATACCATGGGGAACTAGAGGAAATCTTAATGATGATGAATTTTATAACCGTACTAGCGAATTAGATAATCTTAAAAGTCTTTTAAATACTACAGCTAATGGTAATGCACCACAGATATTATTAACGGGTCTTCGAGGTGTTGGAAAAACGGTTTTTCTTAAAAAAATTAAAAAAGAATTGGATGGTGAGTAATTTAGTAGTATACATGAATTTTTCAAATGCTGAATGTTATCAAAAAAAAAGAAAATGTCTATAATTGGATTAATGGAATATTTTTTTAAAGAATTTTTAATTGAAGCCAAAAATAAAAATTTAAATACATTAGATAAAAAAATAGAGAAATTTTTTAAGGTAAATGATTTTAAAATAAAAGATTTCATAAAAATTGATAAATTTCCAATTCCTGTATTTGGAAGTGAAACTAATGTTGAAAAGTTAATGGATTTTGTTTTAACATTGCCTCAAAACATTTATGAAATTAATAACAATAAAATTAAGGGAGTATTAATATTTATTGATGAATTCCAAATCATTAAAGAATTGGATGACTATAAAGATTCTTTTTTATGGAAACTTAGAAATTACATACAAAATCAGAATAATGTGTCTTATCTGTTTTCAGGATCTATTAGTATGCAAGATGAATTAATATCTGAAATTGCAAGTCAGAGAGGAGTGTTTGGAGGGAGAATGATAACAATTAACATGCCTCCATTTACTAAAGAAACTGTAAAATCATATTTAAAACAAAAGGCACCAAATTTAATATTTAGTGATACTGGATTTAATAAATTTTACAAATGTACTTCTGGAATTCCAGCATATGTTAATATTTTTGCAACATTACTTCCAAAAGATATTAAATTAGATGAACATATGGTTAAAATAGAATTTGAAGATAAAATTAAAGTTATAAATTCTCATTTAGTTGTAATGTGGGATAAATTAACATTACGTGAACAATATATTATTATTTCTCTATTAGATGGTCCTTTAAAAAGAAACGAAATTGCAAATAAACTTGGTGTTACCACGGGTTCGATTAGTAGACCTTTAGTTAATCTTCAACATCAAGAATTAATTGTTTTAGAAAATAATTTGTACTATTTATCGGAACCAATTCTTAAAAGGTGGTTAGAATTAGAGTATTCTAAAAATATGAATTTTCTTTTTAGATTGTATTAATTTAATTTGAAGTTCTCTCATTAATTGTATAGATTTAATTCCTTTGATTTGATATGATTGCTTTTCATCTGTAAACAATAGGATTTATTTGTTGGTTAAATATGTAAATTTAAATATTAATAGTCTTTTGGCGGGGCATTGATTTAATTCAGTGATGTCTAGTTAGTTATAACATAAATTTTTATTAAAACAAATTTGGGTAGTTTATGAAATGGAAAATTGGTAATGTTGAAATAAACAATAAGGTAGTATTAGCTCCTATGGCAGGTATTTGTGATTCAGCATTTAGAAATATTATTAAATCCATGGGATGTGGGCTTATTGGGACTGAAATGGTATCTGCTAAAGCAGTCATGCATGGAGATAAAAGAACTAATGAAATGTTATATATGACAGATTTTGAAAGACCTATTTCACAACAAATATTTGGATCTGATGTAGAATCATTTAAAATTGCATCAAAATATATTTACGAATATATGGAACCAGATATTATTGATATTAACATGGGATGTCCTGTTTCAAAGGTAGCTATTAAATCTCAAGCTGGAAGTGCACTACTTAAAAATCCAAATAAGGTTTATGAAATTATAAATGCTTTAACTGGTCAGATTCCTATTCCAATCACGGTTAAAATTAGAAGTGGTTGGGATTGTGATAGTATTAATGCAGTTGAAATTGCCAAAATAGTCGAAAAAGCAGGTGCATCGGCTATTACTATTCATCCAAGAGATAGAAATCAAGGATATTCTGGTCATGCAGATTGGAATATTATCAAGCAAATTAAAGAGGAGTTGTTTATCCCAGTTATTGGTAATGGTGATATTAAATCATGTTATGATGCTAAAAGAATGATTGATGAAACTGATTGTGATGCAATCATGATTGGTAGGGGAGTTCTTGGTAATCCATGGTTAATTAAAGAATGTGTGGATTATTTAGAAAAAGGAATTGAGCCAAAAACAGTAACGGTCGATGAGAAAATTAGCATGATAAAAAAACACATGAATTTACTCATTGATAATAAAGGTGAAAAGGTAGCTATAAAGAAAATGAGATCTCATGCTGCATATTATATGAAAGGATTACCTAGAAGTGTTGATTTTAAACCGAAACTATTTAAAGCTAATACAAAAGAAGAATTATTTAATTTAATTGATGGATACAGGGAATCTTTATATTAAATCATATTTTTCAACATGATTGATAATTCCATTAAAATTAAAGAAAAACAATTTGACATGACTATTAACTTTGTAATGATAACCTTAATGAAGAATATTGTGATTTATGTATTAAAATGGTTCAAAAACTTGGAAGAAAGCTGATGGATTCGATTCATTTTTTCAGAATTTGAAGATTTTATGAGTAATTTTAAAATCCCCAATTATTTACTTGATGATATTATTAATTATGGCAAAGATTATCCGACTTGTGGCATGGAAATTGATATGTTCCATATTTTAGAAAAAATAAAAGAAGGATACAATTTTGATAGTATAATTTTCTAGATAATCTTAAAGCATTGTTTGTTAAAAAATGTCTTTAGATATATTATTAAATAATGAAAATCTAGAATAATTGGTGGAAGATTTTATATTTCAGCGTATGATGAATGGTCTAAAAGATTGATTATTTCAAATGAATAAAAATATTTCCTAGAAAATTGTTTATATAATTTACTTTTTCTAACACTTTTTATTTAGTTTATAAAAATTTTTCATATAAACTTGAAAAGATTAATAATTCTAAAAAAATATTTTATTTTGAAAAGATTAATTTAAATAATATTCAATTGAAATATATAATTGAAGGAGGGTTTATGATGGAAAAAGAATTAGTATCAGCAATCATGGCATCTACATTAGATGTGGATAATATGACAAGTGATAGGATTGAAGCTTTAACAAAAGGTCATGGAATGTTAAATATTGCAGCTATTTGCGCTGCTAATTCTATTGCTGAAGAAGTTATCAGGGGAAGTAACCTTCAATTGACTGATGAAAATGTAAGGGAGCTTCCAATTGATTTTATCTTAAAAAAAGCTATTAAATCTGCTGAAAATGCTGGAGCTGATCCTACAAATGCAGCATTACTAAGTGCAACCTTATGTTATTTTGCAGGATCCAATGCTCAAGCAGGAGTCCCTGCAGGAAATAGAAAACTTGGAGCCATGGCAAGAATGATTGCAGGAGTTAATAGAACTGGTGTAATAGCTATTCCAACTCCAAAAGCTAATAATAGAATATCTGGTTATGCTGCGGTTCGTGCAATTTATGATGATATTTTTGAAGGTAATTTAACCCCAATTGATGGATCAATTCTCCCATTAGGTGTTGGAGGAGGTCCACTTTATGGACATAATTCATTAGGTGAGGATACAGGTTTTACAGTTCTTGCAAAAAAGGGAGCATATTCAGGAACTAAAGGAATGTTAACTGCATATGCTAATGTTGGTATGCCTCCAAGCCCAATAATTGCAGCAATTTTAGGAGTAGCAGCTATTTTAGAAATTGTTCATCCTGATTCAGAAGTTGCAGAAGAATATGGTGGACTTTTTCAAGCTAATAGTGCATATGTTGCAGGTTTAGGAGCATGTGAAGCTGCAGGTCTTCCTGAAAAGTTACATATTAGGGGGACTGGGGAAGAATATGATACAGCTACTTTAGTTGGAGATTTAGGCGTCATCATGAAAGATATTGGAGGGCCTTCTGTTGTAGGTATGATTGCATTTGAAGAAATGTTATCTGCTTTTGAAGAGTCTTTAGATATTGGAGCTGGTTTTTCAGGTGGTCCACTACAACCTCCATTAGGGCACATGGCTGCTGATGCAATTTTGGCTTTAAAAGTATTACTTTCAAAAAATGGGGATATTGAAAAAGCAGCATTAGCTATTGAGGATATTAAAAATAATTTTTGGCTAGAACCTGAAATTGCTAAAATAGCTACAAATACAATTACACGTAAAGCAGAGCAAGTTCAAAGAGGGCCTGTTACAAAAGCTATGATTTTAGCTAGTGAAGGAGCTTTAGCAAAAGAAACTTTAAGAATAGCTAAACTTGCTTATGATAAAATTAAAGAAGGATTAACTGTTGATGAGATAACTAAATTACTCGATGATGAAAAAGTAGAAAATATTCAAAATGCAGCATCTAAAATGTTTAGTGGAATGATGAATAAAGAGATTAATATTAAAATTACTAAATATGCAGGATGTTCTCGTCGAGTTGAAAATCCGTTTTTACGTCATTATGCAGGTTTTGACACAGATGTTGATGCTGAAGTTACAATTGATGGTGAAACTATTAAATTTAAAGGTATTGCAAATAATATAATTCCTGATGCTGTTTTAAATAAAAAAACAGATATTTTAGATGTTATTCCATTAGTTGCAGTTCCTATCGATGAATTACAACTTTGTGGACACACTATAATTAATATCATTGTTCCAGCAGCAGTTGCAGGGGCAATGACTGATGGGGATGTGCATGAAATAGCTGTTAAAGCTACACGGGGAGCATATGTAACTTCATCTATTCCTGGTGGAATTGAAAGGGCAGAAAACTGTGCTAAAAGAGCAAGAAAAATAATGAGAGACTTATCATGTTAATAATGACTACTATTGATGATATATCTCTTGAAAGTATTCCTTATATTGGTAATCGATTAATTGATAATGGAGCTAATAATTTTCATATAATCAATTCATTTACTAAAAAAGGAAGAATGGAATATATTCTATTTGTAGATTTAGATGAGAATAAATTAGAAGATGTTTCATCCCTTTTGGCTTTAGAGTTTGGAACTATTGGGATGAGAATATTGTCTTGTGAACATTTAAAGTTTCCATTTAAATTAAAAACTAAAGATGTTTCTGTTGAGATAAATAAACAAAAATTCAATAAAAAAATCAAAATTAAATATTTATATAATTTAAATGATGAAATAATATCTTTAAAAGCTGAATATGAAGATTTAAAAACTTTTTCTAATGAAATAGCTAGTAATGGATTTAATATTTCTTTTTCTAAAATTAAAACTATTATTGAGGCAGAAGCATATAATGATGATTTAGATGAGATTAAATTATCTCTTTAATCATCATTATAAACTCTTTTTAACTTATATTCCTTAGTGGTAATGTGGTTTTGTTAGAGATAATGTTAAAAAGGAAAAGTGTATGTAAATTTACAAAGGATGAAATTTCAAAAGAACAATTCATGAAATTAGAGGAACTGATGAATTATCTAATTGCTGGTATTTTAGCTTTAGGGATTCCAGAAGGTAATGTTGAACCACAGTCCTTAGATAATATTGGTAAAAGTAAAATTCATTTTTTAATTTAGTTTTACTACTTTTCACCCTAATAAAGTTACAAAATATTTAAATAGATTTCATACATAGGTTATATTAGGAAGGTTTTAAAAATGCATGTTAAAGATATTTTAGATGATTTAGGTTTAAGAATTAAAATACCGCAACATTGGTATTCAACTGATGTTCACAATGATTTTGAAGAAGCTGAATTAGTAGAAAACGATGATGTAATCAAAATCAGAGTTGAAAATGACGGTAAAGTTAGGATGATTATTATTGATGTAAATGATGGAATGTCTGTTGTTACTAAATTACCGAATGGTAAAGTCAATGGTGTGAAATATCTCAATAATAAAGATGATTTTGAATATATTGGAAAACCATCTGATTTATATTTATAATTTTTTTTTTAAAAAAATTTCTTAAATTAGAATAAATCTAATTTAAGAACTATTTAAACAATCCACTTTCTTTTAAACGTTCTTCAAAGTAGTGGGATCTTTTATCTGCTTTTGTTTTGATAATTATTGCTATTATTTCAGTTAAAATTCCTACAACAACTAAAAATACTAATGCTGGTATATAATTTGACCATACAATTCCAAGGGCGGATTCACGTAGTAATGTTATTGCATGTGTCATTGGAAGATACGAGTACAATTGTTGAAATATAGGACTCATAATTTCTATTGGATAAATTCCTCCAGTACCAGATATTTGAAGTACTAAAAGAATAACAGCAACACCTTCACCAACGGTTCCTAATGCAGATAAAAATGAATAAACTATCGTCATAAATATTACAGATATTAATACTCCTGAAAATATGAATAATGCAGGATTTTCAACAGTAATTCCAAGAATAAATGCACTTGATAATGTAATTAAAGCTTGTAAAATACTCATTATAATAAACAAAGCTAATTTACCAAAATATACTTCTATTGGTTTGTATTTAGTCTTATGACTACTTCCAACTTTTATCATAGCTCCAGTAATAACTGCACCAACCCACATTGATAAAACAATATAAAATGGAGCTACTTGTGAACCATAATTATCAACTGGATATAGTTCTTCTTTTTCTAATTCAACAGGTGAATAAAAATAATCTCCAACTTTATCTTTATCAATTCCAGTAACATCAGATAATGAATCAGATGCAATAGCTAGTGAACTTGAAGCTGAAAATAAAGCAGAAGCGGCTGAATTAGCAAGTAATTGTGAACCTGCTGCTAAACTTAATGATCCTTCAGCTAATTTTCCAGAACCATCTGCTAAATCAACTGCCCCATTTGCTAATTTTGAAGCTCCACCTGCTACATCAGATGCTCCATTAGCTAGTTTTGCTGAATTATTAGCTAATTTAACAGAACCTTGTGCAACAGAGTTTGATCCACTAGCTACTTTTGAACTTGAATTGGCTAATTTAACAGAACCTTCAACCACATTCTTTACTGGTCCATCAGGTAATTTACTAGGATCAATACTTGATTGGATTTGAGAGGCACTATCTTGAACTTTTTTAGAACCACTACTTACTTGTCCTGCAGCATTTGAAAGATCAGATGCGCCTTTATTGATATTGTTGGATCCAGATTTTATTTGTGATGCTCCATTTTGAACATCATTAGCTCCGGAATTTACCTGATTTTTAGCATTAGCTAAGTTTGAAGCTCCAGATGATACTTTATTTGCACCATTTGAAACATCATGAGCTCCTGATGATAATTGTGATGCTCCTGATGATAATTGCATTGACCCTGATGATAAACTTGATTGTAAATCACCTAATTTTCCATAAGCAGCAATATTTATAAATTCTACAATTTTTGCATTCATAGTATTATATACAGCTTTTGCTCCACTATCTGTTAGTTTATTTGCAACTGGATTTTCTTTAATATTGACAATATAAATTAATTTTGCAGATTCTGGATTATCTGAGGTAATCGAAACTACTTTTTGACTGAAATTTTTAGGGATTATGATTCCAGCGTAATATGTTCCATTATCTACTCCTTGCCTCAAATCTTTTTCACTAACAAATTTCCAGTTAAAATCACTATTATTTTTTAACTCATTTACAAGTTCGCTACCAGCTTCTATTTTTTCACCATCATATTGAGAACCATTATCTAGATTAGCTATTGCAAAATCTATATCGTCAGTTCTTTGGTAGGGATCCCAACAAGCTTCAATATTTATGAGTGCGTATAATGATGGAATGATAATTAAAGCTACTAAAACAATAACTACAATTGGGTTTTGAAATGCTGATTTTAAATCATTTTTCATGATTTCAGAAATGTTTTTTAATGTTTTTTCCATTTTATACCTCACATTTTATTCCATTTATTATAATTTCAAGGAAGTCTTTAACATACTGGTCTATATCATAATGGGGACTTTTTCCATAAACTTTCCAAAGAATCATGGATTCAAAAAGAATACTAAACATATTTAAGGCTAATACATGTGGATTAACTTTTTTTATTTCTTTTTTAGCAATTTTTATTTTAAAAAATTCTGTTAGTTTATTTATTATCATATCAGAAGTTTTTGAAAATAATTGTTCATCCCCGGGATTTCTTACTTCTTCTAATCCTATTTTAATAATATTTAATTCATTATCAGACAAATTTACTATTTTATAAAAACAATTTTTTGAGTATTCTTCAAAACTAATTTCATCATTAAATTGAAATATTTCTTCTAATTGATTTATTAAATAATCACTATAATATTCTTTAACTATTTCCATTAACCTGTGTTTTGATTTGAACTTTCTAAATAATGTTACTTCATTTATATTGGCTTTTTTAGCAATTTTTTTTGTCGTTGCTCCACTGTATCCTTCTTTTTCTAATACATCAAATGAAGCATTTATTATTCTCTCTTCAACACTACCAGCTTTTACTTCCATAATGTAAGTAAGCACCTACATACATATAAACCTTTTCATTGTTTTGACTTTGAAAAATTATTTTTGAAAAACACAAAAATGTTATATAGTGTTTATAACATAAGATAGAGTACCCTTTAAAAGCAAATATTTTTTAGAAAATGAATATCAACTTAGAATATTTATGTAAAATTGTATAAATTTTAGTATATTTAAAAGAATATCATTTAAAAAATTGATTAGTTTTAGAAAAGTTGGTTTACTAAAAAGATGTTTAGATATTGTGTAAATGACTAAAAGGTGTTATCATGGAAAATAAAACAACCAGAACCAATAAAAATGATTTATTTAAAATTAATTGGAGTGAAAAAGTAATGCAATTAGATGAAACCATTAGAAAAGAAATTGGTATTGATGGTATTAATGATGCTAAAAACATATTAATTAAAGTCCAAACTAAATCTCCAGAGTCTATTGAACCAGCATTTATTGTAGGTGAAGATGAATTATTTTTAGAATTATTTGTACTATCTCCTGAAAATGGAGGAATCATATCAACAGCCGTTTTAAAGAATAATATTCAAAGTATTGGTGTTATTGGAGGGGTTTCTAGTGAAAAAAGAGATATCAGTGAAATTTCTTCAGAAGAATTATTGAACGATTTTGGTGGATTATACCAATAATTACTTTAAATAATGAAAGTTTAAAAAAATAATGAGGTAGGTTATTATCCTAGTCTACTAACTTTTATTAACGATTCGATAGGAACATCTTCAATTTCAGATAATCCTGCTTTATCAATTAATACGGTAACACAAGTAGGTTCTCCACCTTGGTCTTTAACTGTATGAATGACTTCTTTTACAGTTTTACCGCTAGTTATAACATCATCTACAATAATGACTTTTTTACCTTCAACATTTCCGAAGTTTGTACTGATAGTTCCTTCATCATCAGTTGTGTCTTGTCCTTTTCTATGTTTATTTGGGTGGAAAATAGCTAGTGAAGTTTCTGTTTCTGACATATCTTCTAAAAAATCAGCCATCATGGTTGCAAATGGTACACCACTTACAGCAATTCCAACAACTACATTTGCTTCTCCATGAGATAATGCCATGTCACTTAATGCACCAGAAACATATCTTAAACGTGTTGAATTACCTCCAACACTTTTCCAATTTATTGCAAAGTCTGTTGGTGCTTTTGTTTTTTCTTCAGTTGGTTTTTGTAAAGTTAACCATCTAGCTGTGTCCATACTAACATTGAGTTCATCAGCTATTTCTCCAGTTGTAAAACCGTGTTGTCTTAGTTCTTGAGCTTTTTTAATTAATTTTTTCTTCAATTATATCACCTGATTAAAGTTCATCAAAACTAATTGGTTTATGTTCCCTAGAAGATTTATTAGCAGCAATAACCATTTTAAGAGCTTTAAGACCATCTTCACCAGTGATTTCTGGTTCTTGATCGTTTTCAACTGCATTTAAAAAAGATTTTAACTCTTCTTTCAATGGTTCTTCATGTTTAATTTCAATATCTTGAGCAAATTTGCCAAATACATCAATACTTTGTTCAATATAATCTACAGATATGATACCATCAGTTCCAGTAAGTTCTAATTCTCTTCTTTTGTATGGAGTTAACCAATTAACTTCAATAATTCCAGTAGATTCATTATCAAAACTTACCATAATTTCAGCATGATCTTCAAATTCACAATCATCTAAAATACTGTTCATTACGCCATAAACTTGAACAATATTTTCATCAAATAAGTAATTCATTACATCTAAATCATGAATAGCTAAATCTATTGCAACACCAACATCTTTTATTCTTGGAGGTAGTGGTCCTACTCTTTTTGCAAATGCTGAAACGATATCTCCAATAACACCATCATCAACAAGTTCTTTAGCTTTTTGAACTGCGGGGTTAAATCGTTCTACATGTCCTGTTGCAAGTATAACTCCTGCTTCTTTTGCAGCAGCAATCATTTCTTCAGCTTCTTCTAAAGTAAATGCAATTGGTTTTTCAACTAAAACATGCTTTTTGTTTTTAATGGCTTCCATCACTACTGAATGGTGGAATGTTGTTGGGACACAAATACTAACTGCTTCTATTTCAGGATTTTCTAATAATTCATTGTAGTCAGTATAACCGGTTGTTTCATATTTTTTTTCGATTCTTTTTAAAGCTCTTTCATTAACATCTGAAATAGCAATTAAATTAGCTTCTTCCATTTTATGGTATACACGCACATGGTTTTCACCCATTGCTCCTACTCCAATAACTCCTACATTTACTGCACTCAATTTTATTCCTCCTTAAACATAGTCCTCAAAAAGTCTCCCAATTTTTTTACCAAGTTCAACAGCATTTTTAATGGAACCTTTTTCAGTTTGCTCTTTTAAGATATTTCCTTCTTTAGTTAATAATATTGAATAAATATTAAACTGATTTTCTTTCATACGTGCAATTGAACCAATTGGCCATTGACAGCCAACACCAAGTTCTTCAAGCACTTTTTTTTCTGCAAATACTTCTTGCATTGAAGTATAATCATTTAACTTTGATATAGCTTCTTTTTTATCAGAATCTTTTCTAGTTATAATGGCTAATGCTCCTTGTCCAGCAGGAGGTGTGATATAATCTAGAGAAAATACTTGTTTTATGTATTTTGTTAAATTTAATCGTTTAATTCCTGCTTCAGCCATAATAGTAGCATCTAAATCACTTTCATAAACTTTTCGAATTCTAGTTTCAATGTTACCTCTCATAGGTTTAAGTTCAAAATCTTTTTGGTAACGATTACAAAAAGCTTCACGTCTTAAGCTACTTGTTCCAAGTTTAGAACCTGTTTTTAATTCATTCCAACTTTTATCTGATATTAGAACTTCATTTGGAGATTCACGTTTAGGGACAGCTACTATTTCTAAATCTTCATCTAATTCAGTAGGCAAATCTTTAAAACTATGAACAGTAAAATCAACTTCTTCATCAAGAAGAGCAATATCTAATTCTTTAGTAAATAATCCTTTTGAATCTATGTTGTATAGTTGAGAATTAGTTATTTTATCTCCTTTTGTTTTAATTATGTTGATGTCAATAGCTTTTTTTGTTATTTTAGACAGTTCAGAACATACTTGTTTTGTTTGTGCAAGTGCTAATTGACTTCCTCTTGTTCCAACAATCATTTAATAGTCACCAATTGTTTAATAACTTAATTTAAGAAAAATCTTTTTAATTATATTTATAAGTTTTAACTTATAACAAATATTTATATTCTTAATCTTTATAATTAATATTTATTAAATGTTTCAATTTTCATTTAAGAATAATTTTGTTTTATCGTTTAGATAATTTGCTGTAATTGGATCTGTAAATGAATAATAAGTTTTTGTTGTTTTTAATAGCTAAATCATAAACTTCATTATAATTTTCCATATATTTTGGCTTATTTTTCATTTTATCTAATATTCCATTACCAACAGGTCCTGTAAGTATAATATCATTGCTAATAGTATCTAAAAATTCACTTACTTTTTTTTCATCAATTTCTTCACAAGTAATACCATAATCTCCACCAATAGCAATGTAATAATTTTTTAAATCTTTAATCATGTTTATTGATTCTTTTATAGCTTTTGTATTTATTCCAGGATTAATCTCTTCTATAATAATGCTATTTTTAATTGTTTTTTTATTTGTTCTTCCTTTAATTCCTTTATATTTTTTAAGTCCAGATATTATTTTTTCTTTATCAATATTTAATGATAAACAGGTTAAAACAACTCCTAGTACATTTGAAACATGATGAAGTCCTGGTGCAAAGCTTTCCACTTTAAAATTACCACTTATTCTTTCTCCTTTTAGAGTTATCATGTCTTTATATTCTAAGTCCATGATTGTTTTATCTAATGAAAAATTCACATCATTTAAGTAAAGATTAGCATTTTTATCATCTAGAGAAAAGCTATTGATTTTTTCATGATGGATATCTGAATAATACTTATCTAAACTTTCTTTTTGACAAACTACAAGGTTACAATCAAATATTTGTTTTTTAGCTTCAGCTGCATTACATTTGTTTTTAGCTATTGAATAATTTTCAGCAATGTTTGTTAAAAGACCAACATCACCAATACCGCAAGCTCCAAGAGAGTTTTCAAAAATAGCTAAATTATAATCCTTTCCATTTGCTAAATCTATTGTTTCTTTAATATTAGCTGGAGTTATTGAGATATTTTTTTTGAGCAGGCTCTTTTTACCATTGTTATAAAAAATTGCACCTAAACTAGATAAAATTAAAGGATTTTTATCTATTAATATTTCTTTAAGCATAAAAACAGAGCTAGTTTTCCCTTTAACTCCTGTTATTTCTACTTTTAAAATATTTTTGCCCCATTCTTTTAAAAGTTCTTTAACTGCTTTGTGGTGTGTGATGAATGTATAATTTAAATCGGGATTGTGTTTTTTAATTTCTTCATGTGTTAAAGGAAGATGAATTGGATAAATAACTTTTAAATTATTTCTTAACTTATTTATGTCTTTTAATTGGATTAATTCTACTTTATAATTCTTTAAAAGCTTTTTTTCATCAATTTTTAATGTGTTGTATATGTCATAAGCATATACTTTTTCACCTTTTTTAGCTAAATTAATAGCTATTTTGACTCCACCATGTGTTAAATCAATTACTAGATTAGTAGTGGTTTCCGTCATTAATTCCGCCTTCACTTAGTTTGTCTTTAACTTTTTCATAGAAATATTTTGTAGAGGTTCTAATGAAATACACATCTTTTTCTGATTTTTTAAATTTAATTTCTTCCTGATATTCAGCTTCTTCGTTTCTTTGCCCATCCATTACAAATACAGCACTTTTACCTTTTTTAAGTAATTTAACAATGATTTCACTATTGTCTGACACGATAAATGGTCTTACACCTAATTTATAGGGGCATATTGGAATTATAACAAATCCTTCTACCTTAGGATCAACAATAGGTCCACCTGCTGACATTGCATAAGCAGTAGATCCACTTGGTGTTGAAATTATTAATCCATCAGCTCTAACTTCTTCTATTATTTCACCATCTACTTGTATTTCAAAATGCAACATTTTAGCAGGTTTATTTGTCATGATTACTACTTCATTCATTGCTGTGTATCTGTGATTTTCGTGAGATACAACAAGTTTTGTTCTTTTTTCTTTGTAGTAATTTTCATTAAAAACTTCATCCAATGCTTTAAATGTGTCTTCGCTTTCAATTTCTGTTAAAAATCCCACTGTTCCCATATTAACTCCAAATAATGGTGTTTCATCTTTTAATTTTGATTGTGCTCTGAGGAGAGTCCCATCTCCTCCAAGAACAATAGCCATATCACAATCAAAGTCAAAAATACTTTCAGAAATTGTTTTAAAGTTTCGATTAAGATTTACATCATCGAAAAATGAGGATAATTTGGGTGAATTCTTTTTTACTTTTTTTATTCTTTTATCTAATTTAGGGTCTTGTTTTAGTTCTTCGATTTTATTAGCTAACCTTTTTTCAATAACTACTTGTTTTCCTTTTTTTTCTAGGTAATCTATGATCTTAGCTGAGAATAATAATGCTTTATATTTATCAATACGGCTTATAATACCTATTTTTTCGAAATGTTCTGATTGATTATTATTTAAAATGTCAATTATTTGTTTGTGTAATTTTTCAGTATTAGCTGCAACTACAATAGCTCTTTCATGGATGCTTAGTTTGTTGTTTAATTTTTCACCATATTTATTTGTGATAATTCCTCCTGCTTCTTCTACAATTAATTTAGATGCGGCTATATCTATAATTCGACTGCCTCTCAAATCAAGGAAGGCATCATATCTTCCACTAGCTATATATGAAAGTTCTAAAACTACACTTCCAAGCACTCTCATTCTTCTTGCATTATCAACTAATTTTGATGCTTCTATGGTTCCACTTTTGGTAAATCCTCCAAGAGACATGTTAGCTATGTTAGTTTCATCGCTTGGATGTACTGATTCATTATTTAACCAACATCCTTTTCCTTTCTCCGCTTCAAAAAAGTTACCATTCCCGAAATTATTAATAAAGCCTAATTCTACATCGTTTAAATTAGCTATTCTTCCTTTAGGAACATTTGCAATAGCTATTGAAATACCGTAAGCAGGAATTTCTTTAATTGCATTGCTTGTTCCATCAAGAGGGTCAACTAAGAATATGAATTTCGGTCGCTCCTCATTATCTTCTAATTCACGTCTTAATTCTTGAGTTAAAACAACACTTTTTTCTGTTCCTTTTCCTAATTTTAACTCTCCAATTTCTTCACTAATAATGTAAGAGTAAACAGGAGCATTTTTTAATATATTAATGACTTTTTCTTCAGCAATAATATCAATAAGGGATGTTGGTGTTCCATCAGCTCCCATTTTTACTTTTTCCCCGGATTCTACTTTTCCAACATAGGGTCGTATAGCTCTTCCAACTTCTTTTATAATTTCATAAGAAAGATCAGTTGCTATTTTTTTATCTCGAGCATCCATTTTTATTCCTCTATTATATCTTCATTTAAATAAATAACTGATGAAACTACTGATGCAATATTTTTAACTGTTGTTGTTGATTCTTTTACAATTAAATCTTTTATTTCAACATCTCGTTTTTCCATCATATATTTTACCATCAATTCTGCTTTATTTAATAGTTCTTTTCGATTTTTGTTTATTCCACTTGTTTCAACTACACAACCTAATTTATTTCCAATAGCTACTGCTACAACTGCTGTTATTTGATCTCCTGGTGTGTTGGATGTAACTTCAGATAATACACAGTTGACCATAGCTCCAGCTTTAAGTTTAGGTAGTTTTTTTATTTCTGTGTTTCCTGAAAGCATACTGGATACTTTGATTAAATTAACATCTCCAATTCCTGCATCACTTAGAGCATTGTCGAAAGCATTTAATTTTGTTGGACCTTCATCTTTTCCACAAACTATAGCTATTTTCATTTAAATCACTAAATTTTAATATGTTATTTCTATTTAATAATATTATATAATGAATTTTTATATATGCCTTAAAATTAAATAGTATTTTAAATTATAATTAAATAGGTGTAACTTTATGATTTTAAACAAATATTTGTCTTTATTGTTGAGTGTAGCATTTTATATTTTGTTAGTCTTATTATCTTCATCTATGATCATGATATTTGTTAAAAGTAGTTTAGCTTCTTATTTAGGTGTAATACTGCTGATTGTATTCTTTATTCTTTCTCGTTCATTTTATAATTTTTTGAGAAATGATGATGAGTTTAAAAATACTAAGAAGAAATCTAGTGATGTTAAAGGAGAACATTATATAATTAAGGGAGAAAAAGACAGTAAAAAATTGTTTATTATAATTTGGGTTATTTTTATATTGTTTTGTTTGTCTATTGCAATGATTTTATTTTTGAAAAATAAAGCTTTAATATAATAGGTACTTTTATATAAAATAGAACATATAAATTAATATTAGTCTAATAATATTCCTTATTATAAGATTATAAAAACCGGTTTTTATTTATGGAGGAAAATTAATGTCAACAAAAGTTGTAGAGATTAAAACATTAAAAGTTGGAAAATATATAGTTTTAGGTGGAGAAGCATCTAAAATTACTAGTTTAACTACTTCATCCCCTGGTAAACATGGGGCTGCAAAAGCAAGATTAGAAGCTGTAGGTATCTTTGATAATCAAAAAAGAAGCATTGTAAAACCAGTAGATACTAAAGTAGATATTCCTATTATTGATAAAAGAGTAGGTCAAGTTTTATCCATTCAAGGTGACAATGTTCAATTAATGGATATGGAAAGTTATGATACATTAGATTTACCAATGCCTGAAGAGTTAAAAGATACAATAACTGAAGGTATTGAAGTAGAATACATTGTTGCTTTAGGTAACATGAAAATAATGAGAACTAAATAAGTTCTTCTATTATTTTTCCTTTCAAGATTAATTATGCTATTAAACACTTACGAACCTTGGAAATTTGCATTTTCTAGTGAAAATGATTTTGAAAATATTCGTGAGAATTCATATGGTATAATTGGAGTTCCATTTGACAGCACTACTTCTTATCATTCTGGAACTCGTTTGGGTCCAATTGTTGTTCGTGAAGCATCATTTGGCCTTGAAAAATTTAATACTATTTTTAATAAAGAATTAACAGCTAATTTTTATGATTTTGGAGATGTTAATGTAGTTTATGGTAATTGTAAAGCAACATGTGACATTGTAGAAGAAACTGTTTGTGAATTAGCTGATTTAAAAATTAAACCAATTATAATTGGTGGAGAACATTCTGTATCTATCGGAGCTATTAAAGCACTTTTTAATCAATATGGTAGTTTGACAGTTATACATTTAGATGCTCATAGAGATTTAGCTTTTGATTTTATTGGTGAGAAGTATTCTCATGCAACTGTTATGAGGAGAGCTCATGAAATTGGTTGCGATTTGGTTCAAATTGGAATTAGGTCATCGTCTATTGATGAAGAGGAATTTGTAAAATCAACGTATAATATTCAAACATTTAAAAATAAAGATGTTCATAAACATATGGATGCTATTGAGTATTATGTATCTAATATTGATGGTCCTATTTATTTATCTATTGATATGGATGTAGTTGATCCATCTATTGCTCCTAATGTGGGTAATCCAGTTCCTGCAGGATTGTTTATTTCTGAGATAGAAGATTTACTTCAGGCTGCATCTCATAAAAATATTGTTGGTTTTGATGTTGTAGAAACAGCTAGTGACAAATTAGGTGATGTTACTGCAGTTGTTGCGGCTAAAATTATTCATGATTTTTTAACATTAATTGATTAATTTAACTATATGTCTTATTCGGTGAAAAGATTATATATGATGAATTAAAAATTTAGGTATACCTAATTATTGATGTTTTAGAATTAATACATCAAATCAGAAAAGGAGGTGTTTTATGAAAGAAAGAGTAGATTTATCTGGTGTTAGTGAAACAATGCTTGTTCCATTATATTCAAGAGCATTAGAAAATAATAGGGAAAATCCAGCATTTTATGATAAAACTGCAATTGAGATTATTAATAATCTTGATTACGATTTTGCAGAACGTTTTAAAGAGTCTAAAAATAAAATGAACTTTTGGGGATGTGCTGCAAGAACTATTATACTAGATGATGAGGTTTCTAAATATATTAAAAACAACCCTGAATGTTCTGTTATTAATTTAGCTTGTGGTTTGGATGATAGATTTAGTAGAGTAGATAATGGAAAAATAAAATGGTATAATATTGATTTTGAAAATGTTATCTCTTTGAGAAATAAATTAATAGATAATCATGATAGAGTTTTAAATATTTCATCTTCAGCTCTTGATTTTAATTGGATTGATAAAATTGAGAATAAAGATAATGTTTTAATCATAGCTGAAGGTTTTTTAATGTATTTATCTGAAGAAAAGGTAAAAAAATTATTTTTTAAAATTTCTGAAAGCTTTGGAAAAGTTGAATTACTTATAGAATTAATGACTCCTTGGATGGTAAAAAATCAAAAGAATCATGATACTGTGAGGCAAACTGGTGCAGTATTTAAATGGGGTATAAAAGAAAGTCGAGATTTTGAAGATCTCTGTCCAATGTTTAAAATGACTGGAGATTATAATTTAACTAATGTTATGAAAAGATATTCTCCAATTTTTATTACTTTAATTTCTCCATTTCTAAAATCTAGAAACAATAGAATCGGCAAATTCAAAAAAATAAATTAATTTGAATCATAACTTTTCAATTGATTTATTTTCTTTTTTTTATTATTCATATTATGATGCTTTAGATTTATCTTTTTAACTGCTGATATATTACTTGATTGAAAGGATAGGATTTCATCAATACAATTAAATATCACTTTAAAGTATACTTATAATATTAATTATAATGGGGCAAAGTATTATGAATAAAAGAACTATTGAACTTTCTGGCCATATTATAGATTCATTGGCTCTTACTAAGACAATGGGTTTAATTATGGACAAAGGTGGGGATTTTGATATATTAGAATTCGAAGTTGGTAGAAAAAAATCAGATACAAGCAGAGCTAAAATTTCTGTTTCTGCTGAATCTCCTGAATTGTTGGATTCAATATTAGATGAATTATCTGTTCTTGGTGCATCAATTGCAGAGTTAAAAGAAGTTCAATTAGTTGCATCAACTAAAGATAAAGTTGCTCCTGAAGGTTTTTATTCCACATCCAACCATACAACTCACATTCTTTATGCTGGGGATTGGATTTATGTAGAACAAATTGAAATGGATTGTTTGATTGTTGTTGATGAAGAAGAAAAACGAGCTTTTGTTAAACCAATAGATGATATTAAAGCTGGAGATAAAATTGTCGTTGGTCTTGAAGGAGTAAAAGTTACACCTCCTCAGAGATCAAGAGGTGAGCAAGAAGTATTTGAGTTTATGAATAGTGAAGTTTCTTCTGAAAAACCATTGATGAGTTTAATTAATGGAATTGCTGATGAAATAAAAGAAATTAAGAAAAAAGGCGGGAAAATAGCCATTGTTGGAGGGCCTGCTATTGTTCACACAGGTTCTGGTAAGTTTTTAGCATCATTAATTCGTGAAGGTTATATTGATGTTATAATGGCAGGTAATGCATTAGCTACTCATGATATTGAAAGTAATTTGTTTGGAACATCGTTAGGTATTGAGGTAGAAACTGGTAAAATTATAGCTCATGGTCATACTCATCATATGAGGGCAATTAATAGAATTAATAATTCAGGTTCTATTAAGAATGCTGTTGAGGATGGAACTTTAAATGGTGGAATCATGTATGAATGTATTAAGAATGATGTTCCATTTGTCTTAGCCGGTTCTATTCGTGATGATGGTCCTCTTCCTGATGTAATAACTGACACAGCTAAATCTCAAAGAATAATGAGAAAATACGCTCAAGAAGTTGACATGGTTATTATGATAGCTACAATGTTGCATTCGATTGCAACTGGTAATTTACTACCTTCAAAAGTAAAAAGTATTTGTGTAGATATTAATCCATCTACGGTTACTAAATTATCTGATAGAGGTAGTGCTCAGGTAGTTGGTATTGTAACAGATATTGGTACATTTTTACCTCTTCTTTATAATTCATTACATGAGGATTAAAATGACTTTCACTGCTTATATTCTTGATGTTTTAACAGATTCTGTTTATCCAGCTAAAATAACTATTGAAAATGGGATTTTTAAAGAAATTATTCCAATAGCTGTTGAAAGTGAATTTAAAGCAGATATTGAAGGTTTAATTCTTCCAGGCTTCATTGATTCTCATATTCACATTGAAAGTACAATGCTTACACCAGCCCAATTTGCAAAAATTGCTGTTAGGCATGGTACTACTTCTGTTGTTTGTGACCCTCATGAAATAGCTAATGTTTGTGGAATTGAAGGCATTGAATTCATGATTAAAAATGCCCAAACAGTTCCTTTTAATTTTTATTTTACAGCACCATCTTGTGTTCCTGCTACTAATTTTGAAACTTCTGGAGCTGTTTTAGATAGTAGTGATATGGAATTTTTGCTTGAAAAAGATGAAATTGTTGCTTTAGGGGAAATGATGAATTTTCCAGGGGTAATTAATGGTGATGTTGAAGTTTTAAGAAAATTAGAACTAGCTAATGAATATAATAAACCAGTTGATGGTCATGCACCTATGCTTTCTGGTAAAGATTTAGATAAATATATAGAACAATATATTATCACAGATCATGAATGCAGTAGTTTTGGTGAAGCTATTGAAAAAAAACATAAAGGCATGAAAATAATGGTTCGTGATGGTTCTTCTGCTAAAAATATGGAGGCTCTTTTTGATTTCACTGAAAGAGTAAACTATTGGAGAAACCAAGACAGTTTTGGAATAATACCAACTGAAATTTTAGAGAGAAGAATTCACTCACCAATTTTTGATTTTATTGTAAGTGATGACAAACATCCTAATGATTTAACTAAAGGACATCTAAACAAATCAATTCAAAAAGCTTGTGAATTAGAAGTGGATATTATAAAAGCTATTGAAATGGTTACAATTAATCCTGCTTCTCATTATAATATAGATGCTGGAACTATTGTAAAGGGTGCTAAAGCAGATTTTATAGTAGTAGATAATTTAGTCGATTTAAATGTTTTAAAAACATATATTGGTGGACAATGTGTTTTTGATGGAGAAAATGTCTTATTTGATGTTGAAGAGATAGATTATAAAAACACTATCAATGTTTCTAAAAAAGAGGTTCGTGATTTTGAAGTATGTTTTGATGGTGAAGAATGCGAAGTTAATGTTATTCAATGTTTTAATGGTGAATTAATAACTCAAAACATTAAATCAACTTTAAAGTGTGAAAATAATATTATTCAACCAGACTTAAAAGAAGATATTTTAAAAATAGCTGTTGTTGATAGGTATACTGGGGATAATATTTCAAATGCATTTATTAAGGGTTTTCACCTTAAAAAAGGTGCTATTGCATCTTCTGTTTCCCATGATTCTCATAATCTGATTGTTGTAGGGACAAATGCTAATGATATGGCTAATGCTATTAACATATTAATTGAAAATAAGGGAGGATTTTCTGTTGCTTATGAGGATATGAATGATTATTTAACTCTTTCTGTTGCGGGTTTAATGAGTAATGAGGATGCATATAGTGTAGCTTCTAAATTAGATGAACTTGAAGAAATTGTTGATAGATTTGGATGTCGTCTTGATTCTCCATTCATGACATTATCATTCATGGCTCTTTTGGTAATTCCTTCTTTAAAACTTTCAGATAAAGGATTATTTGATGGAGATAATTTTGAATTTATTGATTTAATTATTAATTAAATCTTAAAACCTTCTCAATTAATGCTCTTTTTACTTCATCTATTATTAAAGGATATTTTCAATAGTTGATAGAGTGGATAATTCCGAATTTTTACATATATTAACAAAAGTTTTTTTGATATATAATTATATCTAAAGTTATGCTATATGTAATGTTAAGCTGATTTTTTAATAAAATATTTTTTAGCATGTCCTCAAAATATATATAGATAAAAAAATAAAATAATCATAATTCTTATCAATTTTTAAGGGGTTTAATAATGAACTATAATATGTATGATGAAATGATGGAACAACCCGATTCATTAAGAAAAACATTTGAAAGTGAGATGTCTAAATTAAATGATGTTTCAAAATTTGTTTCAAAGGTTGATAAAGTTTATTTAATTGGTTGTGGAAGTTCAATTTCAACATGTTATACAATTAGAGATGCAATAAGAATGTCTTCAACCAATATCAATATTGAAGTATTTACTGGCTATGAGTTTTTTTATAATAAAAAATTAACTAAGGGTGAAAACTCAATAGCTATTTTTGCATCACAATCAGGTGAAACTGCTGATACTCTTGCATCACTTAGAAAAGCAAATGATTATGAAATTAACACGGTTTCTATTTCAAATGAAAAAGATAGTTCAATGATTAAAGAAGTTAAAATTCCTATTGTAACTCAATGTGGGAGAGAAACAGCTATTTTGGGTACTAAAACTTATGTAACTCAACTAGCATGTCTTTATCAAATCTTCTTTAAGGTAGCTAATTATGAAAATGCAGATAAACTATTAAATCAATTACAAGAAATTCCAAATATTATTGAAAATCTATTAAAAACTACTGAAAATGATAATAAAAAATTAGCTAAAGAATTTAAAGACGAAGATATTTTTTATTGTATGGGAAGTGGTCCTAACTTTGGTTTATCATTTAAATTAGCTATGACTATGCTTATGGAAGGAGCTATTAAACATGCATGCCCTCTTTATTCTGCAGAATTCAGGCATGGTTTAATTGAACGTGCAGAAAAAGGAGTTCCAGTAATTATATTCCATTCCAATTTTGAATCTGATGAAATTACTGATAAAACTATTGATTTTTCTAACAATTTTGAATTAAAAGCAATAGTTTATAATTTGAAAGATTATGCTGATGTAGATAATTTATTATCTCCATTAATATTTGTGGTTCCACTTGAATGGTTTGTATATTATTTAGCTCATTTTAATGGTGAAGATCCTGGAGCTACAAGACATATTGGCAAAGTCAGATATTAAAAAAAAATATTTTGCATTTTTTTTATATATGCCAATAAAGACTTAAACAATAGTTTTTTCGAAACTTTTTATAAAAATAAAAAAGGTAAAAATAGAGTAAAAAAAAGTTTAGGATAAATAACTCTATTCTACATTCACTTTATGTTTTGGTATGATTAATTTTGGTATATTAATAATTACAGTTCCATTATTAAATTTAGCAGAAATTTCTTCAATATTAATACTACTTTCAAATCTTACAGTTTTTACACATTTTCCTTTTTTCAAGTTAGACACGATTTCTTTAGCACTATCATCTTCTGCAAATTCATTAATGTATGCATCAAAAGTTGCTTCAATGGTAATATCATTGTCCCCAGCTTCTATGTTAATATCTTCTTTTGGAATTCCTGGTACAGCTACTTTTAAGTAGTATACATCATCACTTTCAATTAAATCAACATCTAAGTTTTGGACAGTTGCTTGTTTATAGGAAGTATATTTTTCATCAGCTGCTTTTTGAACGGTTTTAATATTTTCTTTAATTTCATCAATACTTTTGTATAAATCATTCATTACATTATCTGCAAAATTTTTGCTTTTTTCTTTTGTTTCTTCGTATTTTTCTTTTCTTGTTTCTTTTGTTTCTTCGTATTTTTCTTTTGCATCTTCTACTTTGCTTTTTATTGTTTTATTATCAACCATATTAATTGCCTCCTTTTAGTTAATTTTGGTTACTAATATAATTATTATATGTTGTATATAAAATTAACCATTAATAATATTCATCTTCATCATCAATATTTCTTTCAATTTTACTAATACTGTCTATTTTTTTATTAATTTTTTCAATACCTTCTCCTTCAATGGCTGATATAAATATTGTGTTATCTACATTGTCTATGTATTGGTTAAGATATTCTTTATCTTCAACTAAATCCATTTTATTGAAAAGGTATACAATTGGTATTTCGCTAAAAATTTTTTCAATTTGTTTTAAAAGATTATATTGATTATCTAAACGAAATCCACAAGTTTCAGATCCATCAAAAATAAATAAAATTGCATCTGCTAAATGTTCTAAAGCTACTATTGCATTCATTTCAATATCGTTCATTTCTAAAACTGGTCTGTCAAGTAATCCTGGTGTATCAATAATTTGAATGCTTTTCCAATGTCTTTCGGTGTGACCTATTTGTATTCCTTTTGTTGTAAATGGGTAATTAGCTACTTGCGGATCTGCTCCTGTAATTTGGCGGAGAAGTGTTGATTTTCCTACATTGGGAAATCCTGCAATAACTATGGTAGTTGCATCAAAGTCAATTGTTGGCATATTTCTTAAATTGGCTTTTGCAAAATCGAGAAAATCGAGATCTTTTTTAATTTTATTTACAACTGAAGCAATTCTTCCATAAGCTTGTTTTTGAAGCATTGTAGCTTTTTCTGACGGATTTTTCCTAATTTTTCCACCATATTCTTTTTCAAGTTGTGTTAAAATTCCATATGCCCAGTTTAAAGCTCCAAGTGATTGCTTCATATCATCTACACCAACAGTAATATCAATATAATCTTGATAAAATGGATGTAGTTCTTCAATTTCTGGAACTGCATCTAATATTGATTTTAATTTATCTTTAATCACTTGACATGAAGTTATCACACGTCTTTCTTCAATTCTTTTACCTTTTAGATGCTTAGGTATTTTTTGATCTCTAAGTAAATCCGCTGCTTTTTTTCCTCTGCTAAACCCTTTGTTTAACAGTTCATCAGGTGTAGGGATTGTTGGTATCATCATTGCAATCACTATTTAAATATTTGTCCTTGAAATTTGTAGACATCACAGCTTTCATCCAACCAACTGTCAGCACTGATTCCAGCTTTCATACAGGTATGTTCTAAAAAGTCTTCAATTTCAAAAGCATTTTCAACTGCTACTTGTGGAAGTAATAAACCTCTTGATCTTCCTTTTTGAATTATCAATCCATCTTTGCCAATTTCTATTTCTTCAAAATATTGATTTGGATGAGCAATTATAATTAATTCTGGCTTTGTAAGAACTGTTACTTCAAATTCCAAATCATCATATTCATTTTCACCTACTTGATTAAATCTTGGATCATTTACTGCTGCAGCAATAGCTACATCAATTGTTGCTTGAATTGCTGTTTTGATAGGTTCTGGATAACCAATACATCCTCTCAACCGATTATTTTTATTAATTGTCACAAAAACTCCTAATTTTTCATGGAGTTCTGAAGGACAATCATCTGGGATTTCTAAAGTTTTTCCATTTGTTATATACTCATAAACTGCTTTTTTAGCTATTTCTAATAAGTATTTTCCACTACTCTCACTTATCATTAACCCATTCCTCCTACCATTGTATTTAAAATTCTTGTATGTGGTCCACCATCTCCTACTGGTGCTGTTTGCCCATCTTTTCCACAGTAACCCACACTAAGTTTAAAATCATTTCCTAATGCATCTACATTTTTTAAAGTTTCCAAAATATTTCCTGATAATGAAACATCCCTTAGTGGTGTTGTTAGTTCTCCATTTTCAATTTTAAATCCTTCAACTGCATTGAATTGGAAAATTCCTTTACCAGTATCTACTTGTCCACCTCTTGATCCTTTAAGGTAAATTCCATCTGAAACATCTTCTATAAGTTCATCAAAATTCATATCTCCAGGTTCTAAATAAGTATTGCTCATTCTTACAATTGGCTGGTCAGATATGGATGATCTTGCATTTCCAGAGGATTTCATACCTAATTTTGCTGCTGTTTCTCTGGAATTTAAAAGAGATACTAATTCTCCATCTTTAACTAATTGATTAGGTGTTGTTTTAATTCCTTCAGCATCATATGGATAATATCCAAAGCCATTTTTAAGTGTTGCATTATCATATATATTCACAATATCTGAGGCAATTTTGCTTCCGAGTTTATCTTTAAGTATGGAATCATTTTGTAAGATTAAGTCTCCTTCTGTTGCATGACCTAAAGCTTCATGTATTAAAACACCTGTTAGTTCAGGATCGGTAATAACTTGGAATCTTCCAGATGGTGCAGCTTTAGCATCTAACAATCTGACAGCTTTTTGACCAATTTTTCTTCCAAATTCTTCAATATCTGCATCAGCTATTATTTCAAATCCTTTAACTCCTCCAAGACTCCCATGTCCAAATTGAATGATTTCTCCATTTGTTGCAGAGGCATTTAATGCCATTCTAACTCTTGAGGTTTTAACTTGGATGTTACTTCCTTCACTATTTAAAAATATTTCTTCAACTTCAGAATTTCCATAGCTAACTGTAGTACTATTAATTTTATCAATATTGGCCGAATCACTCGCATATTTCATTATTTCTTTTTTTTCATCTATTGATATTTCATTAAATGGTATTTTAACATCAACAGCAATTTTATCTTTTATTATTTCTTCTTCACTTAACTTTTCATCTCCTTTAAGTGAATTAGAAATTTTAATTGCTGTTTTTGTTATTTCATTAAGTTTAGATAAGTCTGTTGTATGTGCAAATCCCCATGCACCATTATTTAAAACTCTTATTCGCACTGATAAACTCATTCCAGTATTAATTTCTTGAATGATTCCATCTTTCATTAATATAGAAGTTATATCACCATTTCCTGCTCTAATATCGATGTAATCTACTTGAGGGATTGTTTTGTCAATAACTTTGTTAAATAAGTCAATATATTCTTCCATTTTATCTCTCCTAAAAGAGTATTATATTGTTTATTTTAATTCACATGTTTAATAAAAGTTTTTTATATTGGTTGATTAAATATTCATAACATATGATATATTTTTTATAGTAGGTGATTTAATGGTCGTGATAGTAGGTACTGGTGCAGGTGGTGGAATTCTTGCTTATGAACTGGCTAAGGACAATGTTCCTGTTACTATTATTGAAAAAGGATCGTATATAAAATCAAAATATGCTTTTAATTATTATGATAAGTATAATGAGGGGATTGATTTATTAACAACAACTTGTGTCGGTGGTTCAACTATTGTTTCAATGGCTAATATGGTTCGTGCATTAGATGAAGAGTTATTGGAATTTGGGATTGATTTATCAGACGCTTATGAATATGTGGAAAAATTAATTAATGTTAAACCACTTAGTGATTCTCATATAGGCATGGGAACACAGCTATTTTTAGATGCAGGTAACAAATTAGGACTAAATACTTTAAAAATGCCTAAAGCTATTCGTGAGGAAAAATGTATTCAATGTGGAAAGTGTGCATTTGGTTGTCCTGTTGATGCCAAATGGTCTGGAAAGGATTTTGTTGATAAAGCTATTGAATATGGTGCAAATTTAATTACTGAAGCTGATATTGTTGATGTAATTGTTAAAAATAATTCGGTTAAAGGATTAATTTACATTAAAAATGGTAAAGAAGAATCAATCTTATCTGACACGATTGTGTTATCTGCAGGAGCTATTGGTTCTACTTTAATTTTGCGAAAAGTAGATATTGAAGCAGGTAATGAAATATTTTTTGATCCTTTTGTTAGTGTGGGAGGTTATCTTAAAGATATTAAATTTAATTCTGAAGTTCAAATGGGTGCTTTGGTTATTGGTAGAAATTTTGTATTATCTCCTCATTTTTCATCATCTATTAAGGGCAATATTGATGTTAATGGTGTAAGTGATAAAGATATTTTAAGTATTATGGTTAAAACCTCAGATGAATGTAGAGGTTATGTGGATAGGGAAGGAAATGTTGTTAAATATAATACAATTAATGATATTAGATACTTGTCAGAAGGAGTCGCTACTGCTGGCTTTATTCTAGAAAAAGCTGGTGTAGATGCAACAACCATTGCATCAACAGTTTATAGAGGTGCGCATCCTGGAGGAACAGCACCGATTGGAAAAGTTGTTGATAATAATTTAAAAACAAAAATTGATGGTTTGTATGTTTGTGATGCAAGTGTTCTTCCAATATCTCCTGGAAAACCACCAATTCTCACAATACTTGCTTTATCAAAGAGGTTAAGTGATTATTTAAAAAAATAAAAGGATTATTCGAATTGTTTTTCAATATCTTTTAATCCAATTAATTTTTCACAATAATGGCATCTTACAATTGGGGGCTGTTTTTTAATAACATTAAATATTGTAGTAATAGGTTCATTTTCATAATTAGTAATACATTTGGGATTTGTACATTTAAGAATCGATGTAATTTTTTTAGGTAAATCAATTTTATCTTTTTTAATTGGTTTAAAGTCTCTAATAATATTAATTGTAGCTTTAGGAGCAATTAACGCAATTTGATTAAGTTCATTATAATCCAATTCTCTGTTTTCAATTTTTAAAATATCTTTTCTACCAATTTCTTTAGATGATACATTCATTGCTATTGTAACATTGATAACTTCAGAATTTGGTAATCCTAGGATTTTAAGAATGTGTAAGGATTTGTTCGCAGTAATGTGGTCGATTACTGTTCCATTTTCAATTGCTTCGATTTTTAATTCAGATTTTTTGTTGCTTGTCAATTTAACCTATCCTTTATACATCTTTAAATCTAATATTTCGATCATGGTTTCGGTATCCATTATTATTTTTTCAGAACTCTTATTTTGAGTTTTAAGAGTAAAACTTTCAATAACTCTTGCTCCTCGTGTTTTAACTTTTTCTTCAAGTCTTTTAATGTTAGCTTCACCATGATTAGAATTCATTGTTGCAAATAGTATCACATCTTTTCCTCTTAAATCGCATCTATCAATTATTGTAAGAATAGCTGGTGTAGGATTACCTGCCCAGATTGGTGTTCCAAAGTAAATTATATCATATTCATTTAAATTTAGTTTTGCAGGAACAATATCTGTTTTTGTTTCTCTAAGTGCATTAATTGAGGATAATAATCTATTTTTAAATCCGTCACGGTTTTTTAAATCATTGATTCTAACCATGTCTACATTTAAATTAACTGCAAGGGTTTTTGCTACAAGATGTGTCTTTCCACTGTTTGAATAATATATTATTAATGTTTTCATATTATCGCCTTGTTAAGGGTGAAGACCAAAGTTTGTTAATCCAATATTTTCTTTTATACCAAGTATAATATTCATATTTTGGACTGCTTGACCTGATGCTCCTTTGACTAAGTTATCGATTGCAGATAATATTATAACTCTTCCGGTTTCATCAATTTCAAATCCACCAATATGAACAAAGTTTGATCCTCTAACAGAGCTTAAATGAGGAATTTCTCCATCATCCATTAACTTAATAAAGTATTCCCTACTATATTCCTTTTCATATAATTTTTTCAACTCTTCTGGAGTAATGTCTATATTTTCATCATTTAAAAAGCTATGGCTTGTAGTTTGTATTCCTCTATTAACTGGTACTAAGTGAGGTGTAAAT
Source organism: Methanobrevibacter oralis (assembly GCF_001639275.1). Lineage (NCBI taxonomy): Archaea > Methanobacteriati > Methanobacteriota > Methanobacteria > Methanobacteriales > Methanobacteriaceae > Methanobrevibacter > Methanobrevibacter oralis. Next base: position 58,791 of record NZ_LWMU01000048.1, on the reverse strand, counting down.
GATACTTTAACATCATCAAAACCGTGTAATTCTTGTTGAATTTCAGATGTGTGCCTATGAGCTGAAATTTTATATGGATTAACATTATCAGCAATATTAGGATAATGTGTAGTTGACGATGGGTTAACTCCAGCTCCACTAACTCCAGTTTTTGAGTCAATCACAATTCTATCTACTAAATCATTTTTTACTAGGGGATATGAAGATAAAATTGCTCCAGTTGGGAAACATCCTGGATTAGCAACTAAATTAGCTTTTTCAATTTCTTTTCTATAAATTTCAGGAAGACCAAATACAGATTCTAAATTATCGCTGTGTTTAATTCCATACCATTTTTCATAAACTGCTCTATCATGATATCTGTAATCTCCACTCAAATCAACAACTTTTGCTCCAGTCTCTAATATATCTGGAACTATTTTCATTGATGTTCCATGAGGTGTTGCTGTAAATACAACATCAGCATCCAAGTCACTAACAGATTTATTTTTAAAAATTAAATTTGAATCTCTTATGTGAGGATGGATTTTATGAACTGCAATACCATCATATTGTCTTGAAGTAATATCTGTTATTTCAACCTTTTCATGATTTAATAAGATCCTTAAAAGTTCTCCTCCTGTATATCCACTTGCTCCAACAATAGCTACTTTAAACATTTTAATCACAATTATCCATTATTTTATCAGTAAAATCAGTTTTTTGAATTTTTTTAATAATCTTACAACTACTATCTAACTCACAATTCCTATATTTCTCAATACGAACAACTTTAGCATTTAAATTTTTGTTATTGAGCATATTTTGTAGTTTATTAATATCATGATTTTGATCGGCTCCAACAGTAATAATGTCTGGTTTGATTTTTTCTACAATCTCTAAAAAATTTCCATTTTCATTACCTAAATAAGCTTCATCAACAGGTTTTAACATTTTAATTACCTCTAAACGTTGTTTTTCTCCAATAATAGGAACTCTTTTTCGCTTTTCAACGGTTAAATCACGTGCTACAACAACATAAAGTTTAGCATTTTTTCCTCCTAGCTTTTTTGATTCTTCAAGGTATACTCCATGTCCTGGATGTAAAATGTCAAAGGTTCCAGTGGCCATTACTTTCATTTTTTCACTCTTTTTTGATATTTTATTGCTTCAGCAAAATCAATTTTGTTTTTATAAAGTGCAGAACCAATTACAACACCTTCAACACCAGTTTTATTTAATTCTTTAACATCATTAATAGTTGTTATTCCACCTGAATAAACAATTGGTAAATCTACAGAATTTTTAAGTTTAATTACAGGATCAGTATAAAAACCGCCAAGGAGACCCTCAACATCAACATTTGTAAAAAGAATACTGCCTGCACCATGTTGTTTAAATTCTTTTGAAAGTTCTATTGGTGTTTTATCAATTTTTTCTTGCCAACCTTTTATAACTACTTTATTATCTTTACTATCAAGTGAAATCATTATTCTTTCTGAGCCGTATTCATCTGATAGTTCTTCGATGATTTTATGATTTTGAATTCCCATTGTTCCTATGATTATTCGGTTGATATTTAAATTTAAAAGCTTTTTAGCATATTCAATACTTCTGATTCCACCACCTAATTGGACAGGGATGGTAATCTCATTCAGTATTTTTTTAATCACTCTTAAATTAGTTTTACCTTCAATTGTCCCATCTAAATCAATAATATGGATAGTTTCAGCTCCTAGTTCTTCCCAATGTCTAGCTACATTTTCAGGATTATCTATTTCAATCATTTCGCTTCCAGGTTTACCTTGAACAAGCTGAACACATTTCCCATTTTTTATATCAACAGCTGGCATGATTAACATCTCATTTTTTTTAAATGACATTTCTACCCCGTAATAATTATTATAATATAATCTATGATTTATTTTTATAAATTATTTTTGTTTTTCATGTGAATAGCAGTATTTTTATTATTTTTTGTGATTATTAATTCAATAGAAAAAACATATCATAATATTGTGATATAAAAATATTTATATATGATAATGTTTTATATTATTAATTAGAAAAAATTTAATGTGATGAAAATGACAGATAAAAAAAATCTTGAAAATATTGGTGATGATGTTTGTGAAGCATTAATTCCACATGCAGACGCTATTAAACGCGCAAAAACTCATATGATTGGTGAAGAAACCTATTCTGATTTATCTGAGTTTTTTAAAATATTTGGTAATCCTACTAGATTAAAAATTATTTCTTTGCTTTGTTTTGAAGATTTATGTGTTTGTGATATCTGTGAAACATTAGATTTAAACCAAACTACAGTATCTAATCAATTAAGAATTTTACGTGCAAACAATATTGTAAAATATGAAAAAGAAGGTAAAATGGCTAGATATTCACTAACCGACCTTCATATTGAAATGATATACAAAATTGGTTTGGAACATATCTTAGAAAAGACCAAATAGGTGTTAAAAATGAAAAAAAATAAATGTTATTCTCCTGATTGTGATGATGAAAGTTGTTTCGATCCAGAACATTACAATTATATCTGTTATGATCCAGACTGTGATGAAGTTCATTGTATAAATCAAGAACATTATGATAAACAATTATTACGTGATTTTCAAGAAAATACTGATTTAAGTGTTTATGATCACAGCGAAGAAATAGATTATGATGAAGATGTTGATATAAGTATTTGTGGTTGTCCTGATTGTGCAGATGACCATGATCATGAGCATAGTCATAGTCATGGACGTGAGCATGAGGGTCATGATTCTGATTTTGGTGATGGGCATAGTCATGAGCATAGTCATAGTCATGGACGTGAGCATGAGGGTCATGATTCTGATTTTGGTGATGGGCATAGTCATGAGCATAGTCATAGTCATGGACGTGAGCATGAGGGTCATGATTCTGATTGTGGTTGTGATGATGATCATGATGATGTTGATATAAGTATTTGTGGTTGTCCTGATTGTGCAGATGAAGATGATGAACATGAGGAAAAAGAATTATTAGCTGAAGATAAACCTTTAATTTATAATAGGCCTATTCAAATTATTGTAAGCAGTGCAATTTTGTTTGTTGTAGGTCATATTTTTGAGTTTTTATCATTCGGCTCAACTGTTGTAAATGGTATTTATATGATTGGAGCAGTTATTGCAGGTTATGAAATAGCTATTATGGCATATAATTCATTAGTTAAAAGACACACAGTCGGACCAGCTTTACTTATGTGTATTGCATGTGTAGCTTCATTTTTAATTGGACATCCTGAAGAAGGAGCTGCTGTCACATTATTATATTATATTGCTGAATTTTTAGAAGATTATTCAGAACACAGAGCTAAACGTTCAATTAAATCATTGGTTGAAATTGCTCCTGATACTGCTGTTGTTAAAGTGGGGGATTCTCAAAAAGTTCTTCCAGTTGATGAGGTCAATATTGGAGATATTGTAATTGTAAAGCCAGGAGATAAAATCCCATTAGATGGACTTGTTAGTGTAGGTACTTCTTCAGTTAATCAAGCTTCAATTACTGGTGAAAGTTTACCTGTATTAAAAGAAGTTGATGATGAAGTATTTTCAGGTACTGTTAATGAAGATGGTTATTTAGAAATTGTTGTTAATAAAGTAGCTAAAGATTCTGTAATTTCAAAAATTGTAACTTTAGTTAAAAGATCTCAACTTAATAGGTCTGAAACAGAAACATTAGTTGATAGAATTGCAAAATACTATACCCCTATGATGATTGTAATATCTGCGTGTGTTGCGATTTTGCCTCCACTTTTATTTAATCAAGATTGGTATCATTGGATTTATAGTGCACTTTCAATCATGGTAATTTCTTGTCCATGTGCATTTTTAATATCAACTCCAATTGGTATGGTTTCAGCTATTACTGCTGCTACAAGAAAAGGAGTTATTATTAAAGGAAGTTCATATGTTGAAGAAATGCGTAATATTGATGCAGTTATCTTTGATAAAACAGGTACTTTAACTGAGGGTAAACTTGAGTTAATTGATGTTGAGGTACTTGATGATGACTATTCAAAAGAAGACATTGTTAAAATTGCAGCATCTCTTGAAAACCAATCAAGTCATCCAATTGCACAAGCCATTGTTGATCATGCTAATTTAAATGACATAGTATTTGATGAAATTTCCGACTTTAAAAATGTTCCAGGAAAAGGAATCATCGGTAATTTGGATGGTGAAGAGTTCTATGCAGCTAATGAATCAATAATTGAAGATTCCAAGTTTGAAATTTCGCATGATGAGATTAATAAATATTCCGAAGAAGGTAAAACATTAATATTTGTAGGTAATTCACTTGAAGTTATTGGTATGATTAGTGTAAGTGATAAAATACGAGACGATGCACCTACAGTTATTGAAGATCTTAAAAATCAAGGTGTTAAAACTATCATGTTAACAGGAGACAATAAATTGGCAGCTTCTAAAGTAGCTAATGAAATTGGAATGGACTATGTTTATTCAAATTTACTTCCTGAAGATAAATTAAATATTCTAGATGTTATCCGTAATAAGTTTGGTAACGTAGCTATGGTTGGAGATGGAATAAATGATGCCCCAGCTCTTGCAAGGTCAAACATTGGTATTGCAATGGGAGCAGCAGGTTCTGATGTAGCTATTGAAACAGCAGACATTGCTTTAATGCAAGACGATATTTCAAAACTTCCTTACTTATTTAGCTTAAGTAGAAAAACCATGGGAATTATTAAACAAAACATTACAGTATCCATTGCTATAAAAGCATTATTTGTAGTATTAGCTATTCTTGGTTTAATTACTTTAATGATGTCTGTGGGTATTGGAGATTTAGGTTTAACATTACTTGTTATCTTAAACTCATTTAGAATTGGAATGGTTAAAGATCCGTTATTTTAACCATTAACTTTTTTTTTATTTTTTCCATATCAAAAGATTAATTAAGATAAATTAATCAAAATAAGTATTAATGAAACGAATAGCTTTAAAAATTGGATATGTAGGAACTAATTTTCATGGTTTTCAAAGACAACCAGATTTAAGAACAGTTGAAGAAGAGCTAATTTATCATTTACGTAAATTGAATTATATCGATGATTTAAAAAAATCTAGATTTAGAATTGCAGGCAGAACTGATGCTGGAGTTCATAGTTTAGGCAATGTGATTAGTTTTCAATCAGAAAAAGAAGTAAGGATTAATGAAATTAATAATAGCTTGCCTGATGATATTCAAATTTTAGCTAAAGCCCCAGTTAGATTTGCTTTTAAACCAAGATATGCTCAAATGAGACAATATCGTTACATGCTTTTTAGAAATGATTTAGATATTGATAAGTTACGAGAGACTGCAGAAATTTTTAAAGGAACTCATAATTTTACTAATTTCACAAAACGTTTTCAAAAAACAACTACAAGAACAATCGAGGATATTATAATCAATCAAGTTCAACTAAATGATTATCACAAAAAAGAATTTCCTAACTTACACGATACATTATCCCCAATTTTTATAGATATTTATGGAGAATCCTTTTTATGGAACATGGTTAGAAAGATGATGCGAGTTTTTGTTGATGTGTCTAGTGAAAAAATGAGTCTTGATGATGTTGAAAAATTATTAAATCCTTGTGAAGGAGATCCTAGAGCAAGCATTAAAGTTTTAGAATCTGATTATTTAATTTTAATGGATATCATGTATGATGGTATTAAATTTGAATATGATAGTTATGCCTGTGAGCGTTTTAGAAGATATTTAGTTGATTCACTTGATAATTTACAAAAGAAATATGCAATAACAGAATCAATGATAACAAGCTTAAAAGAATTATACTAATATTATATAATGATAAGTATTGTGGTATATAATGATAAGTATTGTGGTGGAAAATCGCATATTTGAATTTCCAAAAATTATAAATATTTTCCATTATAAAATAAATCCTATGGGTTGATCTTGTGTAAATAAAATATTTAACATGTGTATTTTTCATAATTTTAATTGTTTAACACTTACAGTTAGTGCAATATCAACTGGAAGTATAACTTTGATTTTTACACTTCTGAAAAATTTTAATCAATCTAATGATGCATTATTTAGGTAGATAAGATGAAAAAGTGCAATCGCTGTGGTGAAGTAAATAAAGATTAAAATAATTTTTGTCAAAATTTTGGTGATATAATGCATAATAGTGATGATTTATATATTAACATGGTTAAAATGCATATTGCCTTCATTGGGGAGATAAATTTAGCTATAATTTAAATATTAACATTTGATGATAGTATGGTAAATAAAATAAAGTGTCCTTTTTGCAATGAATTAAATGAAATCGATTACAAATTTTGTCTTAATTGTGGTAAAGAACTTCCAATTGGTGATGATAAGTTTAATTTAGATATTGGTGATAATGTTTCTAATTCTGAAGATGAACAAACTACTGAAGAGCAAGAATTTATTAACTGCCCAGCATGCAACACCTTAAATTATCAAGGAAGTATTGAGTGTAAGGAGTGTGGATATTTATTAAATAAGGATATTAAAAAGTCATTTCGCACTTCAAATGAAAAGAAATATAAGAAATGCCCTAAATGTGGTAACATATTATTCCCAAATGATAATCTTTGTGAGATATGTGGATATGAGTTTCTAGTAATTGGTTGCGATTCTCTTGATGATTTTTTGGAGAAACATCCTCAATATAAAGAATATACAAAAAATATTGATTTTTTTAAAGATATAAACAAATTCAATGATTATGATACATTTTTATTTCAATTTAACGAGATGTGTGTTGAAAATAATATTAATCTAACTTGGTTTGATGTCGGAATGATAAAATGCCCCCAATGTTTAAAATTTTTTAGTTTTATCTCTCCTTATTTTATTATAAATCATGCCTGCCCACATTGTGGTAATGAATTTGATTTTGATTCAACTGAAGAAGTATATTGCTTTAATTGTGGAAGACCAGTTAAAGAAGGCCAAACAAAATGTGAATGTGGATATGAATTTGTAGATATAAAATGTCCGCATTGTAAAACATATAATCTCTACACAAATAATTATTGTACTTCATGTGAAAGTACACTCAGGAGTTATAATGTAATATTTCCACATAAATCTCCTCAGGGATGCATACGTGATGATAATAATGGGTTACTTTTAGATATGGAGTTTCTTAAAAAAGAATTATTAAAAGATCCATATCAAATAAATGATAAAGTTTATACGAAAGTACTACAAAATGGATATTTAAAACTAGATAAAATAATTAATGAAATATGTTCTCGATGGTGGATTGTCTCTCCAAATTATTGTAAATCTTGTCAAAGTAAAATAGAGCCATTGGAAGACAATTGTCCGAAATGTAATATTACTCATCATAGCGATCATTATGATAATAGAGTTAAAGAACTAAAAACTATTAAAAATAATTACACTGAAACTAAAAGAGGTATTAATGAATTAAGTAATCTAAAATGGACTTATAAACTTAGTGACACAGATATAAAAGATTATTTAAATTCTTTAGCACCTGTAATTGGGGAATCTCAATTAGAATACAGACAAAGGCTTTTTAAGGAATATGGTGAAAATAATGTTATTTCATATCTTATAAAAAATGTATGGAATATATATTTTAAAAATAGATGTATAAACTGTGGTGGTGAATTTGAACAATATAACTTATATTGCCCATCTTGTGGTATGAAAAAAAGTGTACCGTATTTAAGTGTATTATTTAATAAGGGTAATGTTAAGGTAGAAATGTTTTTGGGACAATATGATGATTTTTCTTATAATGTAAAAAAAATTTGCCAAGATAATGGTGGGGATATAACATATGCTTCTAATGGAATTGTAAGTTGTCCAAAATGTTCTAATTATTTTCATTATTTAACTTCTGATTTTATAAATACTCAAAAATGCCCAAATTGTGGTGTGTATTTTAATTTTAATGCTACTATATATGAAGATGAATGGGATTATTTGGGAATATCATATGAAGAATATAAGGAACAGTTTTTCTAATGTTAAAATATAAATTTTTATACAAAAATTCACTGGAAGAGGGCGAACAATCATAAACAAGGATTTATAAAGCCAAATATTCCATTAAATCTCCTAATGGGAATTAAACACGATAGTGAACTTAAAACCAAAAGAAAACACAAAATATGCCTACGAATATTACTCTAATGTTAATATACTCATCTGAAAAATCAAAGATCAACTACCAAAACTACTAATAGACAACCAAGACCAAATACAACAAGTAATCCAAGAAAATAATAGAATTAGACTCTAAAGAACTAGTAGCAACAAAAATACCAGTACCAACAAAGGAAAAAAGAGACAAAAGGGGGTACTGGAATAAAAAATGCAAAAACAAGCAAAGCGAGGGATTCTAAAAAATTAAAAATACTTAACTTGATAGCAATGGAAAAAATCTAAAAGACTTTTATACTCAGAAAACCTAACTATGCTTGGAGAATGTTTATTTTGACTTATATAAATATATATTATCTATTTTACCATAAATAACTTTTTAAAGACTTTTTTTAAAAAAACACCATGTAATTTTTCTAATATAAATAAAATAAAAATAAATATATCATAAAACACCAAAAAGAAGAGTTTAAAACAGAAAAAAACAAACTCGATATGAAATTTCAACTGTAAATAAAGGATTTCAATAAAGTCAATTTATAGTTAACTATTAAACATGTGTTTAAAACATGTAATATGAACATTTTCCACAAATTTAATTAGATATCAAATTCAAAATTATTATTATAAATGTTATTGAATTGAGGGTATAAACTATTGATATATTATGTGATATTATGAAAATAGCTACTGTTTTAGGAACAAGACCTGAAATTATTAAAATGGCTCCTATTATTGATGAAATTGAAAAAAGAGGCATTAATCAAATTCTTATTCACACCGGCCAACATTATGATAAAGAAATGTCAGATAATTTCTTTAAAGATTTGGAGATTCCGTTTCCGGATTATAATATTCATGTAGGTTCTGGAACTCATGGAAAACAAACGGGTCTTATGATGGAAGGTATTGAGGAAGTTTTACTTAAAGAAAAACCCGATATTGTTTTGGTTCAAGGGGATACTAATGCAGTTTTAGCAGGAGCACTTGTTGCTTCTAAATTACATATTGTTGTTGGTCATGTTGAAGCGGGTCTTCGATCATTTGACATGACAATGCCAGAAGAGATTAACCGTCGAGCTGCCGATATTTGTTCTTCAATGTATTTTATCCCCACTGAAAAATCAGCTATTAACTTACTTGCTGAAGGATTTTCTCACAAAAACTTATTTATCACTGGAAACACTGTTGTTGATGCTTGTTTTAGACATTTGGAAATTGCTAAAAAAAGGGGAATTCAGGAAGAATCTCTTAAAAATTTAAACATTGATGATATGAGTAATATTTTAACTTTAACAATGCATAGGGCAGAAAATGTTGACGATAAATCGAGAGTTACTAATATTATTGAAGCTTTAAATGAATTAACAAATACGAATATTATTTTTCCTATTCATCCAAGAACTAAAAAGACTTTAGAGAATTTTGACTTATTTGATGAATTAAATAGCTTAGAACATGTTCACATTGTAAAACCATTAGGATACTTGGATTTTTTAGTTTTAACATCTAAATCCAGTTTGATTTTAACTGATTCAGGAGGTCTTCAAGAGGAAGCTATTACATTGAATGTGCCTTCTTTAACTTTAAGATACAATACTGAAAGGCCAGAAACAGTAACTGCTGGTGGAAACATATTGGTAGGCTCTAATAAGGATTTAATTTTAAAAAATGCTAATAAAATATTAGATGATGAAGACTTTTCAAATAAAATGAAAAATGCTTTAAATCCTTATGGTGATGGGCAATCCGCAGTTAAATGTGTTGATGCAATTGAAAAACATTATAATGATGGTTTGCTAAATATTGAAGCTCCCAAAAATATCATGACTTCATTTGAAAGAAAAATTGTTAAAATCAATGAAAATATAACAGTTAAAGACTTTGAGGAAAAGAATAATGCTTTAATTCATATGATTTTTGATGAGGATGAAATTAAGTTTCCATATGATGATTTAAACTTAAATGGGATGGTGCTTACTTATGATGTCTAATGAAGATTCGATTTTAATTTTTGAGTATTTTACAGCTTCAGGTGAAAAAGATAAATGCATTATTTCAGAAGCAGAAGCATTAATTTTTAATCTTTTAGACGATTTAAAAGACTACAACTTAACATTGGTTATTGATAAATCATATGAGGATTTAATTGGTGAATATGAAAATGTCAATCCAATTTTAATTGAAGAAAATTTAATAGATTGGCTTGAAAATAATGCTACAAAATACAAGAAGGCTATTTTCATTGCTGCGGAAAATGATAATAATTTGTATAATATCTCTAAAATATTGGAAGATAACAATGTAGAAACTTATAATTCTTCTGCTGAAGCTTGTTCAATTTCATCTAATAAATTTAAAACATATGAATCTTTATTTAATATTGTTCCACAACCCAGATCATTTAAAATAAAAATAGATCCAAAAGGTTATTGGAAAAGAGCTATTGATAATTTATATAAAAAATGGAAATCAGAAGATCCATTATCTTCATTTAAAATCATATTAAAACCTTTAAATGGTGTTGATTGTGAGGATATTGTGATTTTAGAAGACATTGACGATTTAAGTTATGATTTGGAAAAAATATTTCCTCCAGGTTCTAGAATTCTTGTTCAAGATTATATTGAAGGGATTGATGTAAGTGTTAGTCTGCTTTGTGATGGTAGGAATGCCATTCCAATCTGTTTAAATGAACAATTTGTTGAACTTAAAAATGATAGGGGAACTTATTTGGGAGGAAGATCACCTTTTACGAGTAAACATAAAGATGAAGCTTTTGAAATGGCCATTAAGGCATGTGAAAGTGTTGAAGGTTTAAAAGGTTTTGTTGGTGTTGATTTAAAAATAAATACTGATAATGAACATATTTATGATGTTTACTTTTTAGAGCTGAATTCTAGATTTACAACCCCTTATGTCGGATTAAAACAAATAGTTAATTTTAATATAGGAAAAAGCATAATCGAAATGATTGATGGTAAAATAGATATTGGAGATATTGATGTATCTTTAGACGGAGTTGTTGAGTTTAAAAAGCTTAAAAATTCGTTAAATATTAGGAGGCTTTAATTTGAAGATAGCCGGTTTTGATATTGGTGGAGCGAATACTGATTTAGCTGTAATTGATTTTAAGGGAGATGAAATAAAAAACATTGAGGTTAATTTTGCCTATCTTCCAATGTGGAGTAATAATAATGATTTATCACAAGTATTAATCAATTTAATCGAAAAGATTTGTCCAATATCTGAAATTGATGCTGTAGGAATATCTATGACTGCTGAGCTTGTAGATGCATATGATACCAAAAAAGATGGGGTGTTGGATGTTGTTATGAAGTGTGAAGAAACATTTAATTGTCCAATAGCTTATGTGTGTATTGATGGGATGTTATCAAAAGAAGAAATTGAAAAGGCTCCTCTTAAAGCAGCAGCTGCTAATTGGATAGCTACTGCTCAAATAGCTACTTTAATTTCTGATAATTGCATTTTCATTGATACTGGCAGTACTACAACTGATATAATCCCTATTAAAAATGGTCATGAATGTGCTATTGGTAAATCCGATTTTGAAAGGTCTGCAACTGGTGAACTTGTTTATACTGGTACTTTAAGAACTAATCTTACAAGCTTTTTAGATAAAGTAGAACTTAATGGAAAGGAATTTAGAGTTTCATCAGAGCTATTTGCACAAACAGCAGATATTTACACAGTTTTAGGTTTAATCGATGAAGATGATTATGTGTGTGATACTTTTGACGGAGAGGGTAAATCTAAACTTGATTGTGCTAAAAGAATAGCTAGAATACTTTGTGCTGATTTAGAAATGTTAAATGAATCAGATATTATAAAAATAGCTAAATTTGCACATAAAAAACAAGTACAACAAATTGCTGATGGCTTAAAACAAGTCTGTGATGCTCAAAATTTAGATTTAATTATTACAACAGGTCTTGGGAAGGATATTTTGGATAAGAAAGCTGCTGAGTCATTAGGATTGAAAGTTAAATCTATGGGTGATATATTAACAGATGAAGAGTGTGTTGTAGCTCCAGCTATTGGAACAGCTGTAATGATGAATAAATATGTTTAATACCACACATCTTTCATTCCAAGTAAATATGCAATTGTATTAGCTAATAAATGAATAATTAATGTTAGTACGATTGATATAATTATAAAAATGCTATTAAATCCTGTAATTGGACTTACAAATATTAATGCGACAATTATAAAATCAATTTGGTCTAAAATTGGAGCAGGTTCCCCTCTTTTGATTCCAATTCTTCTTTTAATGAAGCTTCCGAGGGCATCCCCTACTAATGCACCAAAACCAAGTAAAAAACCAATAATTATTCCGTTTCCAATATTGACAATTATTGGTGTTATAATATATTGGGAGTAATTTTGAAGTATCTCAGGTGCAAAATATCCTTGTACAAGTCCTGTAAGGGTACCAATGAGTGTTCCTGCAATTAATCCTTTCCAAGTAACTCCGTTTCCAATCCAACGAACGCCATTTTTATCATACTTACCAAAATCTACTGGTGCACCTCTTCCAAATAATAATCCACTAGCGTTAGAAAAGTATGCTGGAAGTATGAAGTATAGGGTTGTTATACATGCAGATATTAGATTAACAGTCAAACTCATTTATTATTTTCCTCACTATTTTACTATTAATTAATATGTTTTGATACTTATCTTTTAAATAATTAATTAAGTTTAAATATTAAATTATGATAATATAATTATATTATGTGATGTTTGTACTAATGATTGTTATTGTTAGTAAGGTGATTTTTTGAAAATTAAGGATACAAAAAGTTTATGCCCTGAGTGTGGTAGGCCTCTTGATGCAGAAGTTTATGATGAAGATGGTAAGGTTTACATCAAAAAAACTTGTAAAGATCATGGGGAATTTATAAACACTTATTGGAGCGATGATGAGATATATGAAAGGATTAATAAGTATGAACCTTCAATAACCTCAGTTGAAAATCCTAATGTGGAGTTTAAAGGTCAATGTCCTAGTGCATGTGGATTATGCGAAAATCATGAAACTTCAACTGTTTTAGGTTTAATTGATGTGACAAATAGGTGTAATCTCAGATGTCCAGTTTGTTTTGCGAATGCTGCAGCTTCTGGACGCTTATATGAACCGACCCAAGACGAAATTAGACAGATGCTTAAGAATTTCAGGAATTTAAAACCTAATCCATGCCTAGCTATTCAGTATGCTGGAGGTGAACCGACTGTTAGAAAGGATATTGTGGATCTTATTAAAATGGCTAAAGAGGAAGGTTTTACACATGTTCAAATAGCTACTAATGGTTTAAAATTAGCTTTTAAAGAAAATTTTGCAAAAGACTTAAAAGAAGCAGGACTAAATACTGTTTATTTATCTTTTGATGGTATTACTCCAGAACCTTATATTAGTAGTAGAAACAGAGATTTACTTCCTCATAAACTTCAAGCTATTAAAAATTGTAGAAAAGCAGGTTTAGGGGTTGTTTTAGTTCCTACTTTAATTAAAGGAGTTAATGATGATCAAGTTGGAGATATAATTAAATTTGCTTTTGATAATAATGATATTATTTATGGAGTTAACTTCCAACCTGTTTCGTTTGCTGGAAGAACACCTTCAAATCAAGTAGAAGAGCAAAGAATCACTATTCCAGATTTCATTAAAATCATTGAAGAACAAACTGATGGGGAAGTTGCTACAACAGATTTTTATCCTCCATCATCAGTTGAGCCTATTGCAAACTTCATAGGAGCGCTTGATGGTAAAAAACCACCGGTTACTTTAAATTGCCATCAACATTGTGGTATAGCTACTTATGTATTTAGGGAAAAAACTGAAGGATCAGGTAAGGATAAGTTAATTCCAATTACTAGATTTGTAGATGTAGATGATTTATTCGAAAAATTACAAGAATATTCTGATAGGCTTTTAAAAGGTGGTTTTGGGATTAAACAAAGAGTTTTAGCTAGTGCTACAACACATCTTCCAACTATGATTCACAATAGTAGGGCTCCTAATAATTTAGATATAAGAAAAATTTTGTTAAATGTATTTACTAAAAGGTCTTATGATGCTTTAGGGGATTTTTCTAAAGATGCAATGCTTATTTCTTGCATGCACTTTATGGATGCATTTAATTTTGATGAAGATAGAGTTAAAAAATGTGTTATTCACTATGCAACACCTGATGGAAGAATAATACCATTTTGTACTATGAACTCTATGTATCGTGAAGGTGTTGAAAAAAGATTCTCAACACCATTAAAACAAAAAAACAAAGTATAAAATCACTTTTTTAATGTTTATGATATGTTATATATTATAAACCAACTGTTTATTTTAATTAAATTTTTATAAGGTATTTTTATGAATCTTATTAAAGGAAAAACATGGATATTTGGTGAAAATATTGACACTGATGTAATTATCCCTGGGAGATATTTAAGAACATTTAATCCACAAGATTTAGCGGATCATGTTCTTGAAGGTGAACGTCCTGATTTTACTGCAAATGTTAAAAAAGGAGATATTATTGTTGCTGATGAAAATTTTGGATGTGGTTCTTCAAGAGAACAAGCTCCGGTAGCTATTAAAACAGCAGGTGTTGAAGCTATTATAGCTAAATCATTTGCAAGGATTTTTTACAGAAATGCAATTAATATTGGATTGCCAGTTATTGTTTCAGATATTGAAGCTAAAGATGGAGATATTATAAAAATCGATTTATCTAAAGGGGTTATATTAAATGAAACAACAGGAAATTCAAAAGATTTTGAACCATTTAAAGAATTCCTTTTAGAAATTTTAGAAGATGATGGATTAGTGAATCATTATTTAAATAAAAAGGATTAATCATATTTGGGAGGTATAAATTATGGAATGTCCAATATGTGGATCGACAGATGCTGAAATTTTAAACTCGAAACAAAAAACATCTAAGAAAAAGATAATGGAAGAATATTTATTAAAATGTGAATCTTGTGGCCATGTTTATAGAGACACTGTTTCATTTAGAAAACCAAAAGTATATAGGTTGATTATTTCTCAGCAGGATGAATCTATTAAAACTACAATTGATTTATTACCTAATGATGAGTTAAAAAAGGGAGATATATTACTTTCTGATATTGGTCAAGTTGAAGTAACAAGCATTGAAGTTAATGATAAACGGGTTGATAAAGCTGTACTCGAAAACGTAGATACTATTTGGGCTTCATCTGTTGAAATACCTGTTCGTATAGGGTTTTCTGTTGACTTGCATGGTAAAGTAGATTCATATAAAGTTGATTTAGATAGAGATTTTGAAATAGCTCCAGGAGATATTGTTAAAATAGATAAACACATTGTAAAAGTACATGTTATTAAAACACAAGAACGAAAACTTACTTCAGGTTTTGCAAAAGCAGGAATAATTAAAAGAGTTTACTCTAAACCTGTTAAATTTAATAATTATGATTATGATTTAACAAAAGATATTTTTAACAAAAAATAAGATAGGAAATTTATATGAGGGTATATATAGAGTCATATGGTTGTACATTTAATAAAGCTGATGCCCAAATAATTGCAGGGATTTTAAAAGAAAATAAAATAGATTTAGTTGATTCAATTGAGGAATCCGATGTAATTATTTTAAATACTTGCTATGTAAAATTACCAACTGAAAATAAGGTTGTTTATAAAATCCAACAATTACAAGAAAATTATCCTGAAAAAAAGATTGTTGTTAGTGGATGTATGGTTGAAATAGACCCTGAAAAACTTGAAAAAATTGGACCTAATTGTTCATGGATTGGACCTCATCAATTAAATAAATCTGCTCAAGTAGTTGAGAGTGCTTATTGTGGAGAGATTATGAGAGAGTATGGTCTTTCAAAAGATAGTAAAGTGGGTCTTCCAAAAATTAGTGATGATGAACATGTTCATATAATCCAAATTTGTGAAGGTTGTTTAGGAGCATGTAGTTTTTGTTGTACTCGTTTTGCAAGGGGACCTTTAAATAGTTATTCAATTTCAGATATTAAGCAAGAAGCAAAGAAAGCTATTGAAAATGGAGCTTCTGAAATCCAACTCACTGCTCAAGATACTGCAGCATTTGGAAAAGACAGTGGCGAAAAACTATCTAATTTAATTAAAGAGGTGGCTAATTTAGATGGAGATTTCCGGGTTCGTGTTGGAATGATGCATCCTAAAAATCTTTTAGATGACGTTGATGATGTAATTGATGCTATGAAACATCCTAATGTATATAGTTTCATCCATTTGCCAGTACAATCAGGAAGTGATAAAGTTTTATCTGAAATGAAACGAGGTCATAGTGTCTCTCAATACTTAAATATTATATCAAAATTTAAAAGTGAAATTCCAGATTTAACTCTTGCAGTTGATATTATTGTAGGTTATCCAACAGAAAGTGATGATGATTTCATGTTAACTGTAAAATTACTTGAAGAAATAAAACCAAGTTTAATTCATTTATCAAAATATCAACATAGAAAAGGAGCAATATCATCTTCACTTAAGGAAATTCCTCATGAAATTATGAAAAAAAGATCTAAATATTTGTCAAATATTAAAAGTAAAATAACCGAAGAAGAGAACAAAGAATTGGTTGGTTCAATTCAAAATGCTTTGGTTACTGAAAGAGGTTCTAAAGGTGGATTTATAGCTAAAACAGATTCATATATTCCAGTCATAATCAAGGATGCAAATATTGGAACCTTTGTTAAAGTAAAAATAAAGCAAGCAACATCTACTTACCTTAAAGGAGACTTATTAGTCGAGTAATTTTTTATTATTTTTTAATAATTCTTATTTTTATAATCCATACATTTTTTTTACTTTAATTATTTGTAATTTTATTATTTATTTTCATTTAATAAAACAATAATAAAATAGCTTTTATAATGGAATATTAAGTAAAAATAAGGGAGTTTTACCAAAACCTTTATATACTAGCTTATACTATCTTTTAATTGGAGGTGTCATTATGAGTGAATTACCAATCGCACCAGTCGGTCGTATCTTAAAAAATGCTGGCGCACAAAGAATTAGTGATGATGCAAAAATTGCATTAGCTGAAGCATTAGAAGAAAAAGGTGACGAAATCGCACAAAAAGCTGTAAATTTCGCACGCCACGCTGGTAGAAAAACTGTAAAAGCTGAAGATATCAAATTAGCTATCAAATAGGCTTTTAAACTTATATGAAAATCTATTGGCCATTTTCTTGGTCAATTTTTTTTATTTTTAGCTTAGCTACTTGTTCTTGATTAAGAAAAGTTTATATATTTCTTAGTACATATTAGTATGTTGTATAGGACCGGTGGTCTAGGGGTATGATTCCTCCTTGACATGGAGGAGATCACGAGTTCGAATCTCGTTCGGTCCACATGCCATGGTAGTTCAGTTGGGAGAACGCTAGACTGAAGATCTAGATGTCGCTGGTTCAAGTCCGGCCCATGGCATTTGTATTTTTTTAAAAATAGTTCTTTTTTTAATTAGTAAAATTAAATTAATGATGATGATTTAATTAATTTAATCTTTTTTCTTTAAAGTAATTGGTTTTGGTGTAATTTGAGTGTTTTCACGTAAATCTTTGTATCTAGTTACAATTTCATAACCTTGATTACTACCAATTTTATCTGCACCTGCTGTTAAAACTTGATTTGCTAGTTTGTAGTTGTTTATACCGCCATAGATTTCAATTTTTATTTTTGGTGCATATTTTTGGATAACATTGATGTCATTTACGTTTTCATAAATGTGGTTTGGTGTAACAAATCCTGTTGAAGTTTTAATGAAGTCAACACCTGTTTCTTCAGCTAATTTAGCAATAGTTGCTTTTTCAGGATCAGTTAAAGCTTTAGTTTCGATAATAACTTTTAAAATTTTATCTCCAACTAGGTCTTTAAGTTGTTTAAGTTCATTTTTGATTTCTTTGTGTTTTCCATCTTTTAAATGGCTTAAATTCACTACTACTTCTATTTCACTTACTCCATTATCTAGTAATGATTTAGTTTCAGCTAATTTTCCTTCAGTATCTTCAAAACCTAATGGAAATCCAACTACACTACCAATTTTAATATCACTATCTCTTAATATTTCTTTAGCTAAAGAAACATAGGTTGGAGGGATTATTACAGAGTTAAAGTTTAGTTCTTTTGCTGTTTCTAAAAATTCTCTCATTTCTCCTTCAGAAATAATATTATTTAAATTTGTGTAGTTAATTAAGTTAGCTAATTCTTTTGAATTTTTTATATTGTACATATTAAAACACCCTCATATATTTAGTTAGTATTTATACGAATTATATATTTATAATTTTCTAATCATATATGGACCTACTCTTTCATATCCAAATTTCCGATAATAATTTCTAGATCCAATTCCACTTATAATAGCTACTTCTTCTTTTCCATTATCCATAGCTATATTTTCAGCTTCCTTTAGAAGCTTTTCTCCAAATCCTGTATGTTGACCAATATTTTTATTTTTATCTCCAATTTCAATCATATTGCCATAAACATGCAACTCTCTTATAAGAGCAGTTTTATCGGTTATTTCTTTTCTAAAATGATTCTTAGAAGGGAGTCGGAGTCTTAAAAATCCAGCAATACTTTCTTCATTTTTATCTTCAATAGATAAAAAGTGTTCTATTCCGTTACATGCAGAATAATTTTCTTTAAATAGTTTAAAATCATCAAAATCATATTGTTGTGTTGTTTTTTTATGTCCAATTTCACGACAACGTATACATTGGCAGTTTATATGCTTCTGGTCTAATTTGTTATAAACAAGTTCTCCAAGATTTGATTTTTTAACACCAGCTTCAATTAAGGTAGATGGAATATCTCTTTGAATTCTCATAGTTCTTACCCATTTTGGAAGAATTTTTTTAATTTTAACGATTAAATCAACTGCTTCTTCATCGTTATAAGGTGTATATTCACCAGTTTTCCATAAATCATATAATTCACTACCTTTAGTAACAAGGCAAGGATAAATTTTAAGCATGTCTGGTTTAAAATTATCATCATTAAATAATTGTTTAAACATGTTTAAATCTTCTTTTTCATCTGCAAATAAGCCAGGCATCATATGCATAGCTACCTTTATTGAAGAATCTCTTAAAAGTTGATTTGACTCGATAACATCAGCTATTGTGTGGCCGCGTTTTATTTTGTTGTATAAATCATCAGATAATGTTTGAACTCCAAGTTCTACTCTTGTAACTCCAAATTCCAACATTCTATTAATATGTTCTTTTTTACAAAAATCGGGACGTGTTTCAAAGGTCATTCCAACACATCTGACTTTTGAATTTTCATTAGCCCTTTGAACATTATTTATTAAAACATAATCATTTGGAGGATATGTTTTTAAAATATTTTTTTCAAAAGATTTTATTTCTAAAGGATTTAATTCATAATCCTGGTTGTTGGGTTTGTTTTCAATTATTAGACCAAAATCCACCATTGCTTTTAAACATTGTGAAACAAACCATTGTTGATAACATATATCTCGTGAAGAGAATGTTCCACCCATTATGATTAATTCTACTTTGTCAATTGGATGGCCAATTTTTTTCAATTGTTTTAATCTGTTAAAACATTGGATATATGGATGAAATTCATACATTCTTCCTCTTAAAGCAGCAGGTTCTTCACCAGTATAACTGGGCGGCGCAGTATTACTTTTTGGACAATATAAACATCTTCCATGAGGACATTCATGAGGATGGCACATTACTGCCACTATTGCAACACCAGACAAGGTTCTTGTTGGTTTCTTCTTTAAGATACTTGACACAATTTCTTTTTCTTGAGGAGTTGTAAATTCTAAAATATCTGCATTACTCATGAACTTATTTAATTTTAATTCACGGCAAAGTTGCCTTTTTTCAATTTCTAACTCTTGTTTAGTGGATATTTTCCCGCTAATAATATCATCTATTATTATTCGACAGGCTTTTTCCATATTATTTTTCACCATTTAGATTTAATAGTTACTTTTATATGTTTATATTAATTAAATAGTTAGTGTTTTATATTAAGTGTTTCAAAGATTAAATTGAATGATAAATTTTTAGGTGATACAATGCGTATTAAAGAATTTATAGATACAATTGTTTTAGATAAAGATGCTTATGAAGTAGGTCGTGTATCTGACATTGATTTCAATAAAGAAACTGGTAAAATTGAGACTGTTGTTTTAACTTTGAAAAAAAATATTTTTACAACAGATGAACTTGAAATTAGTTTTGATGACATTAAAACAATTGGTGCATACATTATCTTAAACAAAGAAATCGATTTTAATGAAAAAGCAGATGAAATAGAAGCACAACAAATTGAAATTGAAGATGCTGATGAGAAATAAACAGGTTTTATCATGGTTTTAGATGCCCGAGAAAAAGAAATCACCATGGAATCTCATGTTAGATATGTTGATACTGGAACAATTGGTAAAGTTGTTGATGTAAAAACAGAAGATGGCATTGATTGGGTGAAAATTGGTAAAACAGATTTATGGTATCGTTCATCATTATTAGAATTATTAGATGAAAAAGATTTGAAAACAAAACATGATTCAAATGATGATGAAATGGATATTGAAGCTTTAAAAGAAAAAGCATTGGATTTAGAAAATGTTGAATTAGATTCTAATGTTGCTGAAGGTGGAGGATAATTTCCACTTTCTTTTAATTATTTACAAAAGTTTTTATATTTTTAGCTAGTTTAGGACCCACCCCATCTACCTTTTGAAGCTCTTTTTCGGAAACATGTCTTAAATCTTCTCCAAAGACATTAACTATATTTCTAGCTCTTTTTCTACCAAGTCGTTTAACACCAACCACTAATGGTATTAATTCTTCTTTCACGCCATAGTAAAGTCTTGCAGATAAAAAATCGAAATATTTTAAATTAGAATAATCTCCAAGGACTTCTGCAGTATTTTTAGCAAATCTAACAAGTCGTGATGCTTCATATGCAGATCTTCTAGTAGAAGCAGAGTAAACATTGTATTTATTTTCAATTTCATATTCACTTCTTTCATTAATCCATTCAATTAATGAAACAGATGTTGCCTCAGGATTTCCGATATCTACTGCAAATAATCCATATTCTGAGAGTTTTTCACGTACTGGATCTTTACTTTTTCTTCCTTTAAATGTAATTAATGGTAAATCTGGAGTTTCAGCTAATGCATAAATAAATTCTTCAGCTTTAAGTTCATCCATATAAGTTATATATTCTTTAATTTTAACAGCAGTTTCAACACTATAATTTGATTTAGCTATTAAATCACCAAAATCGCTTGTTTTAAGTCCTTCAGGGGTTGCTCTTATTATCCCATTTTGAAGTAAGAATTGTAGTGCATTTTCAAGTTCCCATTTTAAACTATCACTGGCAAAAAGTGACATTGAAGGGTTATTAATCATTTGATATCCATATAATGTTTTTTCAAAAAAGTCAATTAAGTCATCTAAATTTTTAGAAAGACTAGATGCTATTTGAGCTATAATTTGCCTATAAATTGCATCTTTATTATCAATTAATTTTGAATTTGTAAGTTCAATTTCTCCATTAATATAAAAATCGGTTAAATTTTGGGATTCATCAATTGATTTAGCAATAAGATAAGAATATCCAACATCATCATATTGAGGTCTTCCAGCTCGCCCAGACATTTGTTCATAATCAAAAACAGGAATTGGTTGTGGGCCTTGACTAGTCCAACGAGTATGGTCTCTAATTATAACTGTTTTTGATGGTAAATTAACTCCATACATCAAACTTGGAGTTGCTGTTATCATTAAAATATTCCCATTTCTAAATTCATCTTCAATAATTTCTTTTTGCTCATTAAATAATCCTGCATGGTGGAATGCAACACCTTTTTCAATGGATTCTGCTAATTTGATACAAGTTGTTGTTGGCTGAGATCCTTTTTTTTCTGGAACTTCTAAAATCTTTTCTGATACTTCTTTAAATTTAATTTTTTGTTCTTTACTAAGTTTTTTATTAATTTTTTTAGCAACATAAGTAGCTAAACTTTCTGTAAATCGTCTAGTTGATACAAAAGCTAATGCTTGTGAATTATCTTTCATTGCTTTTTCAATAACCTTCACAATAACATCATTTTTGTTTTTAGTATTAAACATTTCAGCATCTAACACTTCTTTATTTAATGGCACGGGCCTATAATAATGTTCAACACATTTTCCATCAAGCCAACCTTCTATTTCTTCAATATTTCTAAGTGTTGCTGAAAGGGCAATAATTCTCATATTTGGATTAATAATTTTAGCTCTTGTAATAGCAGCTTCTAAGGTTGGGCCTCTATTAAATTCTCCAATCATATGAAATTCATCAATAATTAATGTATCAACATCACGCAAAACATTCCAGGAAAATCTTGTTAATGTATCAAAGGATTCGAAAACCATAACAGATAAATCAGCGCTTGATGGGTGTTTTCCCACTTTAATTCCATGTTCTTCAAATGCTCTAAATTCTTTTACTTTTTCATTTTGTATTGATAATAATGGGGCAGCATAAACGGCTTTACCACCATTTAATATGGTTTTTAAAGCAGGTAATACTCCTAAAACAGTTTTTCCACTTGCTGTGGGGATTGAAATTATATAATTGGATTTATCTTCTAAATATCCTGATTCTATAACTGCTTTTTGAGCAGGATTGAAGTCTTTGATATAAGGATATGCGCTTTGTATTATTGTTTTGATGTTATCTGCTAAACTTTCCATATTTTAATTTATATTAATATAATAATAAATATATTTTGAATCCAAGTAAAATATTATATATTAGTTTTTATATAATAGTTACAAAAATGAACTGGTGATTATATGGTAATAAAAGTTGAAGTATTTGTATCAGATACCTGTCCTCATTGTCCAGGTGCAGTAGATGTCGCTAATAAAGCTAAAGATAGCTTAGGTGATAAAATTAATGTTGAGGTTCTTAATGTTAGTAATCCAACTAATAGACAAAGGGCTTTAGATTATCAAATCATGGCTGTTCCTACAATTGCTGTAAATAATGCTGTTGAGTTTGTAGGTGCACCTACTTACAATCAGCTTGTTGAAAAAATTGAATCATTATTATAGATTCAATCCTTTTTTATTCTTTTTTATTTAATATGACTGATGAGAATTATACAGGAGTCACGACTGGTACTGTGGCTACTGCTTGTTCATTAGCTGCTCTTGATTGTATTTTAGAATCGCAGGACATTGCTTGTGTGAAGGTAAAAACTCCTAAAAAAACTTTAGATATTATAATTGATAGTTGTCAAAAGTTATCTTCTTTTAAAGCTTGTGCTGCTGCTCATAAAAATCCTTATAATGATCCTGATGTCACTGTTGATTTAGCTATTGTTGCTACTGTTGAATTATTTGATGATAATGGTGAAGATTCAAAAGTAATTATAACTGGGGGTAAAGGCATTGGTAAAATCACAAAACCAGGACTTCAAATTCCAGTTGGGGAATATGCAATAAATCCTATTCCTCGCCAAATGATTCAAAAAAATATAGAAAATAACCTTCCTAGAGGAAAAATAGCTAAAGTTACTATTTCCATCCCTGAAGGGGAAAAAATAGCTAAAAAAACTATGAATCCAAAATTAGGCATTGTTGGTGGGATCTCTGTTCTTGGAACAACAGGTATTGCACGATCAATGTCTAGTGATGCTTATAAAAATTCTATTGTTGCTCAGTTAGATGTAGCTATTGCATCTGATATTTCAGATTTAGTTTTTGTACCTGGAAATATTGGTGAAAAATTAGCTTTAAAACAATTAAATGTTAGTAAAGCGCAAATTATTCAAACAGGTAATTTTGTAGGTTTCATGTTTGAAGAGGCTGAAAAAAGAGGAATAAAAAAATTCACATTTTTTGGACATTTAGGTAAATTGGTTAAAATAGCTGGAGGAATTTTTGATACAAAGCATGCTGTTGCGGATGGTAGACGTGAAATAATGATTACTCATGCAGCGTTATGTGGGTGTGATTTAGAACATATTAAACGATTATATGATTCTAAAACTACTGAGGACATGCTTTCTATTTTAGATGAAATGGGCGTTTCTAAGGAAGTGTTGAATAGTATTGCTTTAGCTATTAAAGAAAGATGTAAACAAAGATTTGATTTAGATTTAAATGTTATTCTTGTCGATATGGAAGGTAATTATTTAAATGATAATTTTATTTAGAATAGGTGTTTTATTTGAAGATTGCGATGATTGGTCAGTTTCCACCCCATATTGGTGGTGTAGGTGTTCATATTCATACATTATCAAAAGAATTAATAAAAAATGGACATGAAGTTTATGTAATAACTTATCCCCATAATGATATTAAAGATATTGATGGTATTCATGTTATTCCTACTCGTGGGATTAATATTCTAGGCTTAAGAGGATTATTATTTAAAAAAAATGCTAAAAAAGCTCTAGAGGATCTTTTAAAAAAAGAAGATATAGATATTATTCATGGTCATTATTTATTTCCTGCAGGTGCAGCTGCTGTTGATGTAGGTAAAAAACGTGGAATTAAAACATATGTTACAGCACATGGTTCTGACATGTTTGAAATGTATAAAAAACAACCATTCATGAAATCAACTATTAAAAATGTTTTAAAAAATGCAGATGTTGTTTTAGCCGTAAGTAATGCATTAAAACATGAAATTATTGCTACTGGTGTTAATGGAATTTCAAATAAGACTAGATTATCTTGGAATTCAGTAGATATCAATAAATTTTTAGATAAAAAAGATTATTCTTTTAAAAATGTAAATAATATCAAAAAACCAATTGTATTATTTTTAGGCAATTTAATTAAAAGAAAAAATGTTGAATCATTAATTGAAGCTAAAAAAATTGCAAATAGTGATTACTGTCTTGTTATTGTTGGTGATGGACCATTATTCAATGATTTAAATAAAAAAGTCAAGGAAGAAAATATTAATGATGTGCTTTTTACAGGAGCTAGAGAGGATGTTGAAAACATTATTCCAAGTTGTGATGTTTTAGTTTTACCGTCATTCTCAGAAAGTTTTGGTTTAGTTTTAATTGAAGCTTTGGCTTGTGGAAAAGCGGTTATTGGAAGTGATGTTGGTGGAATTTCTGAAATTATCACTGATGATGTTGGTCTTTTAGTGAATCCAAATAAAGTTTCATCTATTGCCCAAGCTATTGATGAAGTGATAAATAATAGTGAATTAAGAGAAATTTTTGCTTTAAATGCAAGAAATAGGGCTTTAGACTTTTCAAAAGTGGATATCCCTTATGATGAGGTAAAATGATGAAAAAAACAATTAGATCTCCAGGTTCAGCAACAATTGTAAATGCAATTGCTACTGGTTATGGTTCTGCTTTTGGAATTGATTTAGATATTAATTGTATTGCAAAGACTAAAAATAATTCAATAACTTGCTTAAATGATGTTGGTGCAGATACGTTTTTAATGGAAATATGTGCTAAAAAAGTATTTAGTTATTATAATATTGATGAAAATGATTTTGGTATTGATTTAAAAACAAAATCTAACTTACCAATGGCTTCAGGTTTGTCTAGTAGTAGTGCTTCTTCTAATGCTATTGTTAGTGTTGTTTCAAAAATAATCTCTGAAGAATTTAATTTAAAAGCTTTAAATGATATGGAAATTATTAATTTAGCTATTGATGCATCTATAGAAGCAAATGTTACAATAACTGGCTCATTTGATGATGCAACAGCATCTTACTTTGGTGGTGTTGTTGTATCAAATAATAAAACTAGGGAATTTATTATCCGTGAAAAAATGGATGAATATTCGATTTTAGTTTATATGCCTAATTTTTATTCAAAATCTGTTGATTCAAATCCTTCAAGAATGAAAATTTTAGCTCCTTTGGTTGATGTTGCTTTTGATTTTGCTAAAAAAAAAGATTACTTTAAAGCACTTACTTTAAATGGATTATTATATTGTTCAACCTTAAATTTTGATTCAAAAATAGCTATTGATGCTTTGGAATCTGGTGCGTTAGCTTCAGGTTTATCTGGAACAGGTTCTTCTTTTATTGCAGTATGTAACAAAGATAAGATTGATGATATTAAAGAGGCTTGGAGTGAATATAATGGTCGTGTAATTGAAACTAAAGTGGATAATGTAGGATGTAAAGTAATATAATTATCATGATTTTGCATTTACGATAAATTAAATTTAATTTAGGTAATGATTATAATTCCATTTTGTCAAGATAATGTTAATAAAAAAGGTATTCTTCTGTTATTGTGAAATTATCCTTCCTCACAATACATTAACTAAAAAAACTATTAATTATCATATTCTATGATGAAAGAATTATTGAAGTTTAATAAAATAATAAATTGATGTTAAATAATGTTATTTAATAGTTTTTAATAAGTAATTACCTAAAACATATAATTTATATACTAGAATTCTTATAAGTTATATTATTATCATTATTATCAGCGAATGGTGATTTTTTGAAAATTAATTATGAGGTTAAATCTTTTAATAATAAAAATGAAGCTGAAAAACTTCTTAAAAATTCTAGAAATCGCATTGATGAGATTGATAATGAATTATTTAACTTGATTTCACAGAGAACATCTCTTGCAAAGGATATTGCTCTTGCTAAGGAATATATTGGAATACCAATTTATGATAAAAGCAGGGAAGATGAAATTTATAAAAAAGTTGAAAAACTATCTCAAGAGAATGGGCTTGATGTTGATATTATTAATCAAATAGTTAATATGCTAACTATTTTAAGTAAAAATGAGCAAAAAGAAATTTTAGGGAGGAATGTTAATGGGCAATATTAGAACTTCATTTGTTAAACGTTTAGCAAGAGAACTTGTAGAAACTCATCAAGGTGTTTTTACAGCTGATTTTGAAGAAAACAAAAAATTAGTTATGGAACATTCTACTGTAAGTACTAAACATTTAAGAAATAAAATTGCAGGTTATGTTACAAGGATTGTAAGGTTAGAGCAAACCCAACAATAATCTTGTTTCAATTCTCTTTTTTATTTAATAAATTACTTTTTTTTAATACATTCCTATTTTTTTTACAATGATTTATCTTGTTATTATTTTAATTTTGTTAATAATCTTTAAAAAAAATAAATAACTTTTAAAATAAAGATTTTAGAATAGTTTGGTATTTATAAATTCAATATTCTGTTTTAAAACAATAAATCAAAGAATTTTTTGGAATAACTAATATAAACTTTATTAATAAGGTTAGATAGAAATATATATGAATATTTTTGTTGGTTCAAAAATAAGTCAAACTTTAAAAGTTTTATAGAAATAGGTGTGAATTTATGGATTTAATAGTCGCAAAATTTGGAGGAACATCGGTAGGCAACGGTTCCAGAATTAAAAAAGCAGCGCAGTCTGTTGTGAATGAGTTTATGAAAGGCAATCAAATAGTAGCTGTTGTTTCTGCAGTTAACAAAACTACTGATGAGTTAATTGAGTTATCTAATGATGCTATTGGTGCTGGCTTAACTGACAGTCAAAAGGCAGCAATAATGGCTATGGGTGAATTAACTGGTGCTAGATTATTCTCAGCAGCTATTGAATCTTTAGGTGTTAAATCTGAAGTTATAGATCCTTATAAAGATATTTGGCCAATAATTACAGATTCTAATTCTTTAGAAGCTAAGATAGATTTTGATGCTACTAGTAAAAAATCTGAAAATATTAAAAATCTTATAAATCAAGGAATTATCCCAGTTGTTTGTGGATTTTTAGGAAAAGGACCAGTTGGAGAAATTACTACTCTTGGAAGGGGCGGAAGTGATATTTCTGCATTTTTAATGGGGCATTGTTTAGGTGCTGATGAGATTATAATTGTTACTGATGTGGATGGTGTAATGTCAACTGATCCTAATAAAATTGAAGAAGCAGAGTTATTAGATGAAATTACCGTAGAAGAATTAATGGATTTAGCTACACATGGAGCACAAGTATTACATCCTCAAGCATTAAAATATAAAGATCCTTTAATTAGTGCAAAAATTATTAATTTTGCTAATGGTGATTTAGACACTAAAGGTACTAAAATAATTGGCCCTTTTGAAGGAGACATGCTTAAATCAGTATCCATTTATCCAAATCCTATTTCTCTTATTGCACTTGTTGGAGAACGCATGCTTAAAAAAGTTGGTCTTTTAGCAAATTTAACAGGAGTTCTTGCAGAAAATAATATTAATATCTTTGGCATTTCTGCAGGTCAAAATTCAATGACTGCCTTTCTTGATAAAAATGATTCAATTAAAGCATATCATAAATTACATCAATTAGTCATTGAAGATGATTCATTAAGTTCTTTATCACTTGGTAAAGATACGGCAATGATTACTCTAGTAAGTCCAGATATTATTGATACTCCTGGAATTATTTCAGGCATTACAGAACCACTTAGAAAAAATAATATTAACATTGTTGAGATTACTTCATCTCAAACTGCTGTAGTGGTTTTTGTTGATTGGAAAGATGGTGAAAAAGCATATAATTTAGTTAAAGAGGTTTTAAAATGAATTTTGAAGGAACATATGTTGCTATGGTAACTCCTTTTACATCAGATAAACAAATTGATGAAGAAGGTTTTAGGTCTAATATAAACTTTTTAATTGATAATGGGGTTAATGGTTTACTTGCAGCAGGTACTACTGGTGAATCAGCTACTTTAACTCATGATGAACATCACAAAATCATTGAGATTTTAGTTGATGAAGTTGATGGGAGAGTTGAGACATTAGCTGGTGCAGGTAGTAATTCTACTGATGAAGCTGTTAGTTTAATTAAATTTTCTGGTGATGTCGGTGCTGATGCTGCTCTTGTTATCACTCCCTATTACAATAAACCACAACAACATGCATTAATAGAACATTATAGAACTCTTAGTGAATATTCAGAAATTCCTATCATTGCTTATAATGTTCCATCACGTACTGGTGTAAATATGGATGTTGAAACAATTGTAGAGATTGCAAAAATCGACAATATGGAAGCTATTAAAGAAGCTAGTGGTAGTGTTTCTAAAGTGTCTGAAATTTATGGATCTCTTTTAAATGAGGGCCTTGAAGAAGATTTTAATATACTTTCTGGGGAAGATGGATTAACATTACCACTAATGTCTCTTGGAGCAACTGGAGTTATTAGTGCATCTGCAAATGTGGATCCAAAAAGAATGGTATTGATGGTAGATAGTATGTTAAATGATAATTATACAAGGGCTCAAGAGCTTCATTATGAAATGATGGATTTAATCAAAGCTCTTTTCATCGAAACTAATCCCGTTCCAGCTAAAACTGCAATGAACTTAATGAATCTTCCATCAGGCCCATTAAGAAGACCATTAATAGATATGAAAGAGAATAATCTTGAAGTTCTTAAAAAAGCTTTAAAAGAATCTAATTTAATTTAAGTGGGTATTTTCATGATAAAAGTCGCAGTAACTGGAGCTGCAGGAAGAATGGGCTCTGGTATTATTAAAAAAATTTCTGAATTAGATGACATGGAAGTAGTAGCAGCTATTGAAATGCCAAACACTCCATTAGCTGGTATTGATGCAGGTCAGAAAGCAGGTATTGATGATATTGGTGTTAAAATTACTGGGTCTCAAGATTTAAGAAAAACTTTAGAATCTTCAGAAGCTGATGTGCTAGTCGATTTTACTATTGCTCATGCTGCTGTTGAAACTATCAAAATAGCTACTTCTTGTGGAGTTGGTGTTGTAGTTGGAACAACTGGATTTAGTGATGAACAAATGGAAGAAAATATTAATAATATTGAAAATAATAATGTTCCGGCAGTTATTTCATCAAACATGTCAATTGGAGTTAATGTATTTTTCAATACATTAAAAAGCTTGTCTCAATTGTTATATGATTATGATATTGAAATTATTGAAGCTCACCACAATCAGAAAAAAGATGCTCCATCTGGAACTGCTATGACTGCGTTTGAAGTAATAGCTAATGAACTTAACCGTAATCCTGAAGAAGTTGGAATATTTGGAAGAAAAGGAATGGTTGGTAAAAGGACTAAAGAAGAAATTGGTCTTCATGCTATTCGTGGTGGAGATATTGTTGGCGATCATACCGTTATGTTTGTTGGTGAAGGAGAAAGAATTGAATTCAAACATCAAGCTCATACTAGGGAAGTATTTATTGCAGGTGCAATTAGGGCTATTAGATATATTCCAAATGCTAAATGTGGGGTTGTAAGTAGTATTAATGATGTTTTAGGTATAAAATAGGTGATTAATATGGTGAATGTAGGAGTACTTGGTGCAACTGGAATGGTTGGTCAAAGATTTATTCAATTACTTGATAATCATCCAGATTTTGAAATTACATCTCTAGCAGCATCATCTCGTTCTGCAGGTAAAAGATATGAGGATTCTACAAATTGGTATCTTGATGATGAAATGCCAAAATCTGTTAAAGATATGATTGTTGTTGAAACAGATCCAAAAGCAATGGATAGTGATGTTGATATTGTTTTTTCATCTCTTCCATCTGAATTCGCTGAAAAAGTAGAAAGAGATTTTGCAAAAGATTTTGTCGTTGCTAGTAATGCTAGTGCTAATAGGATGAAAAAGAATATTCCACTGGTAATTCCTGAAGTTAATCCTCAGTTTTTGGACATGATTGAATTTCAACAAAAAGAAAATAATTGGGATGGTTTTATTGTAACAAATCCTAATTGCTCAACTATAGCTTTAACATTAACATTAAAACCCATTATAGACAATTTTAACATTAAATCAGTTAGAGTTTCAACTATGCAAGCAGTATCTGGTGCAGGTTATAATGGTGTACCTTCAATGGCTATTGTAGATAATATTTTACCTTATATTGGGGAAGAAGAAGAAAAAATGGAAAGTGAAACTTTGCATTTATTAGGTTCTTTTGATGGTAATGAGGTAATTAATGCAGATTTTAAATTAAGTGCTTCATGTCATAGGGTGCCGGTTATTGATGGTCACACCGAGTCTGTTTTTATCGAGTTAGATGATGAATTTGAAATTGATGATGTTAAAGATAATATGGCGAATTTCAAAGCATTGCCTCAGGAATTAAATTTATTTTCCGCACCCGAAAATCCGGTAATTGTTAAAGATGAAATGGACAGGCCTCAACCTAGAATGGATAGAAATGCTTCTAATGGCATGTCAGTTAGTGTTGGAAGACTTAGAAAAGATCAATATTTTGATAATTCATTTAAATATGTTCTTGTTGGTCATAATACTATTCGTGGTGCTGCAGGAGCTTCTTTATTGAATGCTGAATTGATTAATGACATAATACTTTGATTTTTTTAAAGTAATTTTTTTATTTTTTTTATTTATTCTATATTTTTAATTCTTTTTTATATTTCTTTTTTATTTCATATTTTAGTTAATTTAAGGGTTTAATTTAAATAGTATGAGTTTTATAATTTACATTAAGGAATAATATTGTACAATATTTTATAGTTTTTAATGTTACTAATGATTTTTAACTTGAAACTATAATTGGGATAAAATTTAAACTAAGGGATAGAATGGAAATAGGAATTGAAGCTGAACGGGATACTCTACAATCCTTAATTCGTTCTTGTTTGTTGGAGCTTAATAAGCTTAAATTTGATTTAACAGAAATTGAAGTTGAAAAATCAAAGAATAATGCTCCACAAAGAATTAAAGAGCTTGAAAAAGACATTGTAGAGAAGGAAAAAGAAGTTTCTGTTATTAAATTTAAAGCAGAAGATGAAATCAATCTTTTGAAAAAACAACTTGAAGAAAAAGATATTCTAATTAAAAATCAAGAAGATAAAATTTATGAACTTGACTACGTAAATACTTCTCTTGATGAAATTAAGGAATATTTTGCTGAACAATTAAAGGAATACAAGAAAAAAGAATTATCTGATGTTAATGAGAGATTAACTGATTCTTTTAAAAGTATTGCTGAGAAAGATGCTCAGATTAATTCTCTTTCAAGAACTATTGATGAGTATAAAATTAAAATTCTTAAATTAGAAAACAATGTTGAATCTCAAAATCAAATCATGAAGCTTGAAAAACAGGTTGAACTTAAAAATAGTGAATTATCTTATAAATCAGAACAAATTGATGTTTTAAAAGAACAAACAATCCCTAAAGAAGAATATTTTAATTTACAATCTCAATTTGAATCTGAAATGAATGCTATGAATGCAGAAATTATTAATTTAAGAGAACAATCCATCCCTAAACAAGATTATGTTAATTTACAATCTAAACTTGAATCTGAAATCAATGTTTTAAATAATGAGATTGATAATTTAAGAACACAGTCAATTCCTAAAGAAGAATATATAAATCTTCAAAATAAATTAGAAAGTGAGCTTGCTACAAAAACTAATGAACTTAAACACATTAAAGAAAAATCTGTTCCTAAAGAAGACTTTATTTCACTTCAGAATAATTTACAAAATCAAATCGATGTTAAGAATAATGAGATTGCGTATTTAAGGGAGCAAACTATTCCTAAAGAGGATTATATTAATCTTAAAAATGAATTAAATAGGAAAAATGATAAGATTAAAAGGTTAGAAGAAATTAATAATTTCTTTAATGAGCTTCAGGAGGAACAAGAAGCTTATGAAACTGCTGATAAGGTACCACCTTTTAGATTAGAGAAAAAACAAGGTAGATAATTCTGCCTATTTTATTCTTTTACAAAAGCTCTAATAGGGGATGCTTCTGCTTTAATTTTAAGGGGAATAAAGAAGGATTCATATTTATTTTTTGTTAGTTTAGAACAATTAGTTATATTTTCCACAATCCAAATGTTATTCTTTAAAAATTTTTTATGAATTATATTTTCTCCAAATTTATCTGGTGAACATGTATCTAGTACAATACCTTTAATATTTTTTTCAATTAATAAATCAGCTAACTCATTTGAGATATAAGGATTTTCATTAAAATATTCAAAACTACCAAAATTATTATTCTCTCCTGTGATTATTATAACTATCTTTTCGAATTTGTTTGGAAATGTGATTTTATCGATTGTAATTTCTTCATTTTTAGATACATCTGCATGATGAATACTTGCATAACTACAAAATTTTGAAATATCAATTTTATCTATGCTCTTTCCGTTTTCTATGTAATGAAAAGGCGCATCAATGTGGGTACCTGTATGTAGTCCTGTTTTAAAGTTAGATAATGTACAACTATCCTTATTATCAGCTTTTTTAAAATAGCTAATACTAGTTTTTGGATCACCAGGATATTCTTTAATTTCATTTGTAATTTTATGAGTTAAATCAATATACTTCATGTTTATCATATTAATTTATACATTTTTTAATTTTAACTGTATTTAAGTAATTAAAATCTAATATTCCTTTAATTTTAAAATAAAGATTTTTTATCTATTTTTATTAATAATAATTTCTAATTTTATTAATAGTAAAATATTTATATAACCTTAAACCCAGTAATATGTAGAAAGGTTTTTCTCAACACTATAACTATTTTTTATGTTGATACTTAAACTTATTCTATTATAAATTAAAAAATTAAAAGGTGATTATTAATGGCACAAGGTCAACCAATTTTTATTTTACCAGAAGGTACAAATAGATCTGTCGGCAGAGATGCTCAAAGAAATAATATTTTAGCAGGTAAAGTTCTTGCAGAAACCGTAAGAACTACCTTAGGTCCTAAAGGAATGGACAAAATGTTAGTCGATGGACTTGGTGATATTGTTGTAACTAATGATGGAGTTACAATCTTAAAAGAAATGGATATCGAACATCCTGCAGCAAAAATGCTCGTAGAAGTAGCTAAAACTCAAGAAGATGAAGTTGGAGATGGAACTACTACTGCTGTAATTATTGCTGGTGAATTATTAAAAAAATCTGAAAGTTTACTTGACTCTGATATTCACCCAACTATCATAGCTATGGGATACAGAAAAGCAGCAGAGAAAGCACAAGAAATTTTAGATGATATTGCTATTGAATCTGTAGATGGAGATACCTTGAAAAAAGTTGCAATAACTGCAATGACTGGTAAAGGAACTGAAGCAGCTCGTGAACCATTAGCACAATTAATTGTCGATGCTGTACAAAAAGTTGAAGAAGACGGCATTGTTGACGCTGATAATATTAAAATCGAGAAAAAAGATGGGGCTGTTGTTGAAGAATCTAGTTTAGTTGAAGGAGTGATCATAGATAAAGAAAAAGTACACCCAGGCATGCCTTCCAGCCTCAAAAATGCTAAAATTGCATTAGTTAACACTCCTTTAGAAGTAAAAGAAACTGAAGTAGATGCTGAAATCAGAATAACTGATCCTGCTCAAATGCAAGCATTCATAGAACAAGAAGAAAAAATGGTTAAAGACATGGTTAACAAAATTTCAGATTCTGGAGCAAATGTCTTATTCGCACAAAAAGGTATTGATGATTTAGCACAACATTACTTATCTAAAGCAGGTATTTTAGCAGTAAGAAGAGTTAAAAAATCCGACATTGAAAAATTAGCTAGAGCAACTGGTGCTAATGTTATTTCTAACTTAGACGATTTAACCGCTGATGATTTAGGTGAAGCAGGTATTGTAGAAGAAAGAAAAATCTCTGGTGAAGACATGATCTTCGTAGAAGAATGTAGTGCAGCTAAATCTGTAACATTGTTCGTAAGGGGTAGTACAAAACACATTGTTGATGAAATCGTAAGAGCTATTGAAGATGCAATTGGTGTTGTAGCAGCTACTGTTGAAGATGACAAAGTTGTTGCAGGTGGAGGAGCTCCTGAAATTTCTGTTGCTAAAAAACTCAAAGATTATGCAGAATCTATTTCTGGAAGGGAACAATTAGCAGTTAATGCATTTGCAGAAGCTTTAGAAATTGTACCAAAAACTTTAGCTGAAAATGCAGGTTTAGATAGTATTGACTGTTTAGTAGATTTAAGAGCGGCTCATGAAAACAGTTGTTACATGGGATTAGATGTCTTTACTGGTAAAGTAACTGATATGAAAGAAGCTGGTGTAATCGAACCTAAACGTGTTAAAAAACAAGCTATTCAATCTGCTTCTGAAGCAGCTGAAATGATTTTGAGAATTGATGATGTAATTGCATCTAATAGCAGTGCACCTGCTGATATGGAAGGTATGGATCCGGGTATGGGTGGAATGCCTCCAATGATGTAGATTAAGAAATTTTTTAATTTCTTTTCTTTTTTTTCTTTTTTTATGTACAATAATCGTATTATTTTTAAGACATCTGATCGTGATGAAATCTTTTATTTAAAAGACAGTATTTTAATTAATTTTCTTGTTAATCGTAATGGAATTTCGACTTCTGAGTTAAATTCTGGTTTTAGTGATAATTTTAAAAGTGTTTTTAATCACCATTTATCTCAAAAGAGTTTGAATTTTCTTGAAAATCATGATGTGAAAGATTACTTAATAAATCATTGTAGCTATTTAGATATTGATTCAAATTCATCAACTGGTCTTATAACATTAGCTAAAATGAATAATGTTAGCATCGTATCTAAAAATTTTAAAAAACTAAACGTTACAGCTATATCCACAGCAGGAGTTAGGACAAACGCTTCAAGAGCTGGTGATAATGCATCATATTATGAAGAAAATGGTAATTTTCAATTTGATGTTGGAACTATTAATGTAATTTTAATTATTAATTCAAAATTAAATACACAAACATTAACACAAGCATTCATGACAGCTACAGAAGCTAAAACAGTAGCTTTAAATAATTTAAGAATACCTTCTCAGTTTTCTAATTTTTATGCAACAGGTACAGGAACAGATGGAATAGCTATTTTTTCAAACTTAGATTCTAATAACATTTTAACAAATGCGGGTAAACATTCAAAACTTGGAGAATTAATAGCTAAGTGTGTAATTGAATCAATTACAAAAGCAATTTCAAAACAAGTTTGGATTACAAATAAATCTCAATCTAATGTGTTAGTAAGATTAAATAGATATAAATTAGATATTAATGAGTTTTATGATAATTTAGACGATGATAAAGAAATATTTATTCGCCAACTTCAAATAGATGCGAGAAAACAAGAAAATGTAGCTATCACTTCATCAGTTTTGAATTTAATTGATGAAATTAATGATAATTTAATTAAAAAAAAGGATGCTCGTAAATTAGCAATTAAAATTGTAAAGAATTGTGATAGCTATTCAATTAAAAAGCTTTTAAATTATTGGATTAGCTATTTTATGTGATTATTCATCAATATTAAAATCAATTACTTCTCCATTCTCTTCAACTATCTTAGCAATTGCTTCTTCAGCATTATTTAATTTTTCATTACATGCTTTAACAAGGGTCATTGCAGTATTAAACTCGTCAATAGCATCATCTAAAGGCACATTTCCTGATTCTAATTTTGCAACTATTTCTTCTAATTTTTCTAGACTTTCTTCGAAACTAATATTTTCCATTTTACCACCTAAATAACTTTTGTATTTACATTTCCATCTTTAAATTCAATTTCTAATTCTTCTCCTTTTTTAACATCTTTTGAAGTGGATATAATTTTGCCTTTAATTTTAGTTAAGGTGTATCCTCTTTTTAAAGTTAATAAAGGGTTAAGTATTTCTAATTTTTCTATATTTTTAAAAAATCTATTATTCTTTTTTTGAGTAATTATTTTTGGATTTTTTAAAGTGTAGTTTTCTTTAATTTTTTTTAAATCATGTTTTTTATTATCTAAGTATTCTTTTTGAACATAATTTAAGTGTATTTTTAATTGATTAAATTTATTTGCTTTATCTTTTGCAATATTAATTGTGAAATGGTTTAATCTATTTACTAAATTATCTAAAGTTATTTCATGAGTATTAACTAATTTGTAGGGGTTTTTTAATATGGGGTTTTTACAAATATTATTTACATTTTCTTTTTGCTTTAAAATTTGTGTTGCGATTGCTCTTTTTGATCTTAAACTATAATGATTAACTTCATTTTCAATAGATTTTAGGTCACTAACAGCTAGTTCTGCTGCAGCAGTTGGTGTTGGAGCTCTTAAATCTGCAACAAAATCGATTATTGTATAATCAATTTCATGACCTACTGCACTGATTACAGGTGTTTTACAATTATAAACTGCTCTTGCAACATTTTCGTCATTAAAAGCATTTAAATCTTCTATACTTCCTCCACCCCGCCCAATAATTAATGTATCAAGATTATATTTTTCACTAGCTTTTATTTGTTTAATAATGTTAAAAGATGCTATATCTCCTTGTACTAATGAGGGAAAAATTAATATTTCACAAATTGGGTGTCGTCTGTGTATTGTAGTAATAATGTCTCTAATTGCAGCTCCAGTAGGGGTGGTTATTACACCGATTCTTTTTGGAAATTTAGGGATATTTTTTTTCTTTTCGTTGTCAAATAATCCTTCATTGTTTAATTTTTCTTTTAATTGTTTATAAGCAATGTATAAATCTCCAATCCCATCTTCTGTAACTTTATTTACTTGTAATTGGTATTGTCCATATGCTTCGTATATTTCAACACTGCCTTTTATTAGAACATGCATTCCATCTTTTAATTGAAATTTAAGGGTTTTTAGAACTCTACTGAATATAATTCCTTTTATTTGAGTATTTTTATCTTTTAAAGTGAAGTATCCATGTTTGCTTCGTTTATTAATTTTAAAATTTGATATTTCTCCTTTTATATAAATATTTTTAAGTTGGAAATCAGTATCAATTCTGCGTTTAATTTTTTTTGTAAGTTGTGATACTGTCATATAATCTTCATTCATTTTTTCACCATTGGAGAACTAATATTAATTATAATATTTTTTTGTGCTTAATATAATTTTTTATTTTCGTGTTAATAATGTGGTCTTGGTGTTGTTAATATAATTAAAACAATTAAATTAAATATGTTGAAATTAAAATAATTAAATTAGGTGTTTTTTTATGAGAATTAATAAAAATCTTATAGGTAAAGAAGTACTTGATGCTGAAATACAAATCGTTGGTAAGGTTAATGATGTCATTATTGATGATAATACCTTTGAAATTACGGATATTGTTGTTAAAAAAAGTGGTTTAACTGAACAAATTAAATCTAGTGAAAACATTGTTCCAATAGATTTTGTAAAAACAATTGGTGATAAAGTTTTACTTAAAAGTAATGAAGATATTATTTGATTCTTATGCTTTCTAAAGAATATTTAATTAACTTATTAAAAGAAAATGGGGTGTTTTTAGAAGGAGATTTTACTTTATCTTCTGGTAAAAAAAGTAATTATTATATTAACATGAAAAAGGCGATTACTGAGCCAGAAATATTATCTACTATTTCTAAATTAATTACGAAACTAATTGCTAATGATAATATAAATAAAGTAGCTGGTCCAGCTTTAGGTGCAGTTCCAATAGCTACTGCTGTTTCATTAGAATCTAAAATTCCACTATTGATGATTCGTAAAGAAAAAAAAGGTTATGGTACTTCTAAACTTATTGAAGGGGATCTTAATTCTGGAGATGATGTGGTTGTTGTTGAGGATGTAACAACTACCGGTGGATCTCTTCTTAAAGCTATTAAAGCTATTCAAAAAAATGGTGGGAAAGTTAAAAGAGCTTTTGTTGTTGTCGACAGACAAGAAGGTGCTATTGAAACTTTTAAAAAAGAAGGAATTGAGTTAGAACCTTTAATTAATGTCGATGAATTTTTTGATTAAAAAAATGATGAAAGTTAATTCATCATTTTATTATCTATTTTTTGGCATGATTAACTACATGGGGTAGTTCATCAATTATCATGTTTAAAGCAGTTTTAACAGCATTTGGAGAGCCAGGCATTGAAAAAATTGTTGTCTTTTTGTAAACTCCTGCAGTAGCTCTTGATAATAATGCACCAGAGCCTATTTCTTCATAAGATTCATGTCTAAATATTTCGCCAAAACCATCAATTCTTTTATCAAAAAGTTTTTCAACAGTTTCAACTGTAATATCTCGATTACTTAGTCCAGTTCCTCCAGTTGTTAATATAACATCAATATTTAAAGCTATCATATTTTCAATAGCTTTTATTAATTCTTCTTTTTCATCAGGTATTATTACTCTAGAAGATACTTGATATTTTTTTTCAAGTTCTTCAGTTAAGAATTGTCCAGATAAATCCTCAACTTTAGACTTTCTACTATCACTAAGAGTGATAATTCCACAAGATAAATTTGAAGATGATTCTTTTTGATGTTGTTTAGTGCTTTTACTTCCCATTATATCACAAGATTAATTTTTTCATTTAATTTAATATAGTACTCTTTTTGTTTTAATAATTTTTTGCTGGGGTAGTAAAGAGCACCATATTTTTCCCCATCATTTTCAACATATTCAAGTTTTTCAAGTTTACAAATATGATGATTGATTGTATTGTAGTCTAAACCTAAAATTTTTGACATTTGGTTTAGATTATAGGGTTGCTCAAAAAGAAGATCTATAATCCTGGATGTTGTTTTACCACCTTTTCTGTTTAATAATAGATTGTTCAACTCTTTATTTTTGAAGTTGTAGGTTCCATCCTCCATGATATCACCTTATAATAGTCGTATAAGTTTCTTGACCATTCAATCGAATTTTTTGTTTTACTGATTAATATTTGTGAGTCGTCATAATGTCCATCTTTAAAAAAGAGAGTTAGTGACATGAAATCCTTTGAAAATGTTAAAAATAATTTTAAGGATTTTTCAACTCTAAATATTTTAACTTTTTTGTTGTTCATCAATTCTTTATTGAAAAATTCGTTACTTTTTATTGATTCAAAAATATCATTACTTATAATTAACTCTAATTCTTCTAGTGTATCATTATTTAAAAGATTTATAATATGTTTAAAATGATTTTCAGAATAAATTGGAAGAATCATTTTTAAAGATTTTGCATTTGAAATTAATTTTATGAAATTATTAAATGCATAGGATAAATCACTTGTTGTTGAATTTACATATTCAGCATCCTTTAAGAGATAAATATCTTTAAGAATATCCTCTGGGATATCTTCTAAATCGTGATTGTTCCAGAATAATTTATTTTTATTTATAGAATACCAATTTTCGATTAATTTTCGCATATTTGTGGTAAGTAAATAACCATTAGAGGTTAATTGGTAGTATTTTTGAACCTTTTTTACTAAGTTTATGTTTTCCAATTCTTTTAAGCCATGTAATATTGTTGCTGAAGGTTTGTTTAGCTCATTTCGTAAATCATCTAAATTTTTTGAGTCTTCATAAATGCTTAATAATAATCTTGTTCGCATTGTTGATGTTAAAATGTATTTAATGTTTTTAAATTCATTTTCAAGTTGTTTTTTGGTGTTGCTGTTGGTCATTATGATATACTCTCCTTCATATTCTCAAATAAGTCATCTGCCCATTTTATTGCTTTTAAATTATTTGAAGTTAAGATTCTATTTTGATCAAAACTTCCATCATTTTTAAACAATCCGAGATTCATTGTTGTATCACATATAGCTAAATACAGGTTTATTTCATGTTTATGTGAGAAAATTTTTAAATTTTGATTTTTAACACTCTCCTTTCTTAAATTTTTATCAATATTTATGAGAATTTCTTTTAATAATTCTCTATTAATTATTAAATCCACATTTCCACCATTTTTCAGAGTATTTTCAATTAATTCAGGGTAATCTGGGTGGAGATATGGAAAAATAGCTTTTATGGTGGCAGTTTGGTTTAGGTGATTTTTAATGGTGTTGTGTGTTCGGTATATGTCAATAGGCGTTGCTTCGATTAATTTTGAATCCTTTAAATCAGTTATATTTCGCAATGAATTAATGTTTATGGGAGTAAGGTTATGTTTATCCCATAAATCATTAAATTCATTTATTAATTCTATGCTCATTTTAAAATCCATTAAAGTTTTTAAATAAATTTTAGTAATGGAATTTAAATGAAAAGCATTGTCGATTTTTATAACATGCCCATTTTTCTCTAATTTGGTTAGATTACTTGAAATGGAACTATATGTTATATTTGTTTTTCTAACTAATTCTTTTACACTTGACGGCTGCATGTTCAATTCTTTTAGAATTTTAAGCCGTATTCCTGATTTTGCTAGGAATTTTATTTCATTTGTTATGTTTTTGTTTTCGGCACTCATTTTACAACCTCATTCATTATTTTGAAATTTGTATTTTTTGTAAGGTTTTCATATTATTGAATTTTTACAATTATATTTAAATAGATTTTTCAAATTTCATTCAAAATTTAAATGTGTTGTTTTTCCTAAGATTTATTAATTTGTAAATTAATACTATAATTATGGAAATTTTTTATGTACTTGATGCATCAGCCTTTATAAATGGCTTTCAATTAACCTCGAATAATAATTTTACAGTACCTGAAATTACAACTGAAATTAAAGATTTTCAGTCTAAATTAGCTTTTGACATGGCTCTTGAAG
The DNA here is from genome assembly GCF_001639275.1 of Methanobrevibacter oralis. Lineage (NCBI taxonomy): Archaea > Methanobacteriati > Methanobacteriota > Methanobacteria > Methanobacteriales > Methanobacteriaceae > Methanobrevibacter > Methanobrevibacter oralis. Next base: position 17,071 of record NZ_LWMU01000048.1, on the reverse strand, counting down.
ATGGAAAATTGATTATCCAAGATGTACCTACAAAATACATAAAATGTGTCGATAATATTATATTTAAATCAGGTGATATTTTACGTTTATCATTTCCAGATAAAAAATTAATCTCACTTGCATACATGTTTTTTAAAGAAGGTAAAAATGTTAAAGTCATAAGTGATGATTATACTATTCAAAATACTTTAAAAATAATGAAAGTTCCCTATTCTGGGATTATTACACAGGGAATTAAGGAAATATACAATTGGAAAAAAGTATGTAGTGGTTGTAAAAAACAATATAGTGAAGATTATCCTTTTGATGATTGTGAGGTATGTGGATCTAAAATATTTAAGAAAAGAATTAGGGTGAATAAATGAAAATTGGTGTTGTAGTTCATGGTCCTAATATTATTGATTCTGGTTATGCAATTAAATTAATTGAATTATTATCTAATTATGGGAAGGTATCTGCAAGGTTAGGTGGAACAATGGGCAGAACTGCAGTAATAGATGCATCTTTAGAAAATATTATTGATATTTCTAGAAAATTAGTTCCAAGTGATTCTTTAAAAATGTTTAATGATAATGATGTTGATGTAATATTTTTATTAAATTATGGAAAATCTGATGCGACAGGTCATGTTTTTGGATATAAAGTTTATAGTCATTATAAAAACAAAATTAATAAAAATAACATTCCTATAATTCAAATTGAAAGACCAGGTGAGGTTGATGGCAGTGTCATTAATTGGAATAGTGATTGTAAATTAGCTTTTGAAATAGCTAATAAATTAAATTTAGCTATTGTGAAACCAGAAGAGATTTTTAATATGCATATAAAAAATGATGGGGATTTAAATACTCAGGTTGAAAGAATTGTCCATGGTGTAAGTCCTTTTGAAAATATAATGGTCAATAGTGTTGTTATTGGAAAAACTAATTCGGATAAACTTAAACTTATAGCTAAAGATGGATATATTGTTGATATTGTTGGAGGTGAACTTAAAGAACACGGCCTTGAAAAATTAGGAAGGGTTGATTTAAGTAATGCAATTATAAAAACTGGTCTTTTAAGAAAATCTAAAGTTAAACCTCGTATTATTGGAAATAATAAATTAGATAATTTTAAAGTAGCTTTTCTTGACCATGCTGGTGAAGATGTGTATAAATTTAGGGATTGTAACTTAGTAATCACGATTGGTGATGATACAACATTGATTTCATCAGATATTTTATATAGGTTTAATATTCCAATTGTTGGAATTACAGATGGAGATTTAGATAAAGTGGTTGAAAATGGATTTAAAACAAAAAATTCCATTATTTTTGAACTTGAAAGTGGATTTGATGATATTGTTGGTCGCAAAATCAATAAAAAGTTATTCGATAATAAACAGATTATTTATACATTTGAGGGTATAGATGATATTAAATTAGAAATTATTAAAATAATAAAAGATATTAATTGTAAATATAAAATTAACTATTACTAATAAATGGATGTGTTTTTTTGGATTTTGAAAAACTTGTAAAATCAATTCAAGAATTTGAAGGGGTTTCTCGTAAAAGTTCCATTGATAATGTTATTTCTCTTTTAGGCGATGCATACAATGTTTCAGGGGACGTTGTTATTGATATTGGTGATGATGCTTCAGCTATTGATATTGGAAATAATCAAGTTATTTTAGTAGCTGCTGATGGTATATGGGGAAAAATAATGAATGTTAATCCTTATTGGGCTGGATATTGTTCTGTTTTGGTGAATGTCAATGATATTGCTGCAATGGGGGGTAAACCATTAGCTATGGTAAATATAATGTCTATTAGCAATGATGAAATTTATGAAGAGTTGTTAAAAGGAATTAAAGATGGTTGCTTAAAATTTGGTGTTCCAATGGTTGGAGGGCATTTGCATCCTGATGGGGATTGTGATTCATTAGGTGTAGCTATTGTAGGTATTGCTCAAAAAGATAAGCTAATTACTAGTTTTTCTGCAGAAGTTGGTGATAAGATTATAGTAGCTATTGATTTAGATGGCAAATCTCATGAAATGTTTTCTCTAAATTGGGATACTACTTATGATAAAGATAAACAATTAGTTCAGGATCAGATTTCTGCAGTTCAGTATTTAGCTGAAAAAGATTACATTAAATCTGGAAAAGATATTTCAAATCCGGGTATTATTGGAACTTTGGAAATGCTTTTAGAAACATCTAAAAAAGGAGCTATTGTTAATCTAGAAGAAATTCCTAAAAATGATTCTGTTGAGTGGGAAAATTGGTTAAAATCATATCCAGGTTCAGGTTTTGTTTTCACTGCAGATGAGAAGAATTGTAATTATATAAAAGAGTACTTATCTAAGTATTCAATTGTTGCTAATGTCGTTGGTGAGATAACTTCCGGCTCTTCGCTTTATTTAAAATATGATGATAAAAAAATAGAAGTATTTAATCAAGAAAATAATCCAATTTTCTTGTTTAAATGATTTAATTATTTTTTAAGGATTACAAACTTTACAAGGTTGATATCCATTATTTATTGCTGATTCTCTTGAATTAAATGAAATTTTATTTTGCTCATATATTTTTTCTGCCCATCTACAGCTAGGTTTATGGAATTTATCTGAATTCATGCTAGCTACATATTTTCCAGAACTATCTGATGATGTATCAGTTGATTTAGAATGAGCATGCTCATTTATATCTGTACTTCCATTACTCCAAGAATATGGATCAAATTCACTTGGAGGAATGTACATTATTTCTGCAAGACCTTCTTTTAAAAGCATTTCATTTAAATTTTTATCATCAATAATAACAACAGCTAAGGTTCTCCCATACTTGTCTTGTTGTTTAGAATCATCAATATCTAATCCTACTTCTTGATTCATACATAGTTTTTGAACAAAGTATTTAGATACATCTCCACCTTCAACACCATTTTCAGGAGTATTTACTCCAACAAAACGTACTTTTCCAACACCATCTACATAAATTGTATCTCCATCAACAACTCTTGTGCATATTCCACTTACTTCAGCTTCACATTCAGTATCATTATACTTATCTAAAATATTTTTATAAGAACTGTCACTATACTTTGATAAAGGAATGTCATGTGAAAATCCAGTTCCAGTATAGGCATCAACGGCTGAAATGGCACATACAATCATTAATACTCCAATGATAATTAAGATATGTTTTTTTTCAATTTTCATTATTATCCTCCTATTTATTATTAGTATTTTGTGTTTAATTATATTTTTGTTTTTACGAATTAAATATGTAACTATTTTATACTATCAAAGGTATATTTATATTTATTAAAAATTAGTTATTAGGAGATTGTATGTTAATCAAAATTAATGGGGAAGAAATTGATGTGGCAGAGGGTTCTTCAATTAGAGATGTAATTGATAAAACTAATGCTCCTTATTCTCCTAACAGTATTGTTTGTTTGATAAAAGGCAAAGAAGAGCTGGAGAAAAATATTAGCAAATATAAAATTAAGACTAATATAGGTTCAATTATTATACAATTAGATGAATCTGAAGAGGCGAAACCTTTAGTTGATGTTTGGAAAAATAAGTATGAAGAATTTGTTGATTTGTCTATTAGATGGTCTACTCCAAATGAAGTAGCTATTGGTCCTATTGTAACTGAGTTAGAACCTACTTCTGATGAACATAAATATTTTGAGGGAGATGTTGTTTTAAGTTTATCTAGTTTTAGTAATGAATCTACTCATTTAATCATGCTTAAAGAAAATACTACTAATGTATATGCGGTTCCTCCATTCAATAAAGGTATTTTTGCAAAAATTATTGGTGGTAAAAAAACTTTAAATTCTCTAACTGATGATGATAGAATAACAGCTATTGAACCAATAGTTGAAAGAAGCACAACTACTGATAGTGCTTCTGTGTCTGATTTAAATGTTATTTTAGAAGAGGGGAACGAACTATTTACTTATATTTCATTTGATATTGATGAAAACTCGCCAGTTTGTGTTGAACATTTGTTTTCTATTGTTGAATCTGGTAAAATCCAAGTTGACTATGATAGTGAATCTTTTGCAGGTTTTTATGAATTAGAAGGAATTAAAAAACCTAAAGAAAATACAACACTAAGAAATAGGGGAACAATGACCATTAGAAATGATGGTAAAGGTGTTGGAAGACTTTACATTTATAGGCAAAATCGGGTTTTAACTCCAAATCACACGACTGTTGGGCAAGTTGTTCATGGAATGGAACTTATTGATTGTGCAAGGGAAAATGAATATATTACAGTTAAATCAGAGCAACAAAGGTTATTATTATTAAATCATTCACAAGCAGGTGCTGAAGCATTATTAAATGCGGCAGGTGTTGAGCAGATTCGTGAGGGGGTAGTGGCAGATGATGCTTTAATTGTTGAGCAATCACCGAAACATACAATTGATATTTTAAGAGAAGGTAAAGTTGTAACTAAAGCAATTAATAAAGAGGATTTATGCGAAATTAAATTCACGGAAAATGCTCCAAGGTCTGTAAAATACTTTAAATTCTTATCAGGACTTTTAGAAAATCCAATTGGAAGTATTAAAGTTCATTTTTCAGTACCTGGTATGCACATTCTCATTTTTGAGGGTGATAAGAAGTTAGCTAAAGGTCTTATTCCTGAAAACAATCCGACAGATATTGTTCCTTCATGCACAATTGGTATTACGAATATGGCATCAAAAAGTGCTGGTTTAATTGGTGTACGATTTGAAGATAATAAGGAATTTGGACCAACTGCTGAATCATTTAATGCAACTAATATGGTTGGAAAGATTGTTTCAGATCCTAAAAGACTAGAAAAGATTAAAGAAGGAGTTGTAGTTTATGTCACAGAATCTATGTATTAGTCCGAAATTGGGTAAGGAGGATTGGGACCCTGATGTTATTACTCGTATGATTTTTATTGGTCCGGGAGCTCATGTAAGTGAAGCAGAAGTGGCACATGAGTTTCACATGTTAGATTTGCCATTAACAGTTAAAAATACTTGTTATGGAGCTATGATTAGTGGTAAATCTGCAGATGTTTATAAAGCCATTAAGGAAGTAAGAAAATTAGATCCAAATCATATTTTTACTAAAGAGAGAGGTTTTGCTCCAGGTGATCCTAGGAGATGTAGGGGTCATAGATTTGGACCTAGAGAAGGTTTCCATCAAATGGAAAAAGAATATAAAATTTTAGGTTTTGTTTCTGAAGCTTTAGAAAATCCAAAAGAAGTGGAAGTTGAAGAAAAAAAACCAATTGACGTTGACGAATTTAAAGCTATTATGAATGAAGTTTTAGATAAAAAATAGATGATAGGTGAAAAATATGGTGAATATAGCTATTTATCCTCCAAACTCATTAGTGTTGGCAGATTTAATTGAAAGGAAAGGTCATACTCCTTTAGTTCTTCAAAAACAAATTAGGAAAAAAATTAAGGATCCGGAAATTGATTCCCCTCCTATGAATATTACAGAAGAAGATCCTATTAAGGGTCTTAAATATGCTGCTATTGAGGTTCCTTCAGGGGTTCGTGGTAGAATGTCTATTATTGGACCACTTATAGATGATGCAGAAGCAGCTATTATAGTAGATAATGCACCATATGGGTTTGGTTGTATTGGTTGTGCTAGGACTAATGAACTATCAATTTTCTTACTTAGAAATAAAGATATTCCAATTTTAGAACTTACTTATCCTACTAATCAAGATGAAACATATATGATGGTAAATAATATTAATAATTTTGTAGATTCTCTTGAAGAAAGTGAGGAGGAATAATATGGTTAAAATCGCATTAGTTTCATGTGGAACTGAATATAGTGGAATTCAAAAAGAGATTGAAAAGGCAGCTAATAAATTTGGTGCTGAAATTATTCTTCCAGAAATTGATTTAGATTATATTGATGAATCTTATGAAAAATTTGGATTTTCAGCTCAAAGTTCAAGTTTAAAATTAATGATTGCAAGAGCAATGGCTATTGTTGAAGGTAGATGTAAACCTGATGCGGTATTTATTGCAACTTGTTTTAGATGTGCTGAAGCGGCTTTAGTTAGAAATGAAGTAAGACGTTTTATTCAGAATAATACTCGTATTCCTGTGGTTACATATTCATTTACAGAAAGAACAAAAGCAGATGAACTATTTATCCGTATGGAGGCATTAGCTACAACTGTAACACGTAGAAGTATTTTAGCTCGTGAAAAACAAGAAGGACTTACTCTTGGTTTAGACTCTGGTTCCACAACTACAAAAGCAGTATTGATGGAAAACAATCAAGTTATTGGAACTGGTTGGACTGCTACTAAGGATGTTATTGAATCAGCTCAAATTGCAGCATCAGAAGCTTTTGCTAGCACTGATTATGGTTGGGATGATGTTGATGGTATTGGAACAACTGGGTATGGTAGATTTACAATGGGTCAAGAGTTTAAGGCTGAATTGATTCAAGAAGAATTATCTGTAAATGCAAAAGGTGCAGTATATTTAGCAGATTCTCAAAAAGGTGAAGCTACTGTATTAGATATTGGTGGTATGGATAATAAAGTAATAACTGTTAATAATGGTATTCCTGATAATTTTACTATGGGGGGTATTTGTGCAGGTGCATCTGGAAGATTTTTAGATATGACTTCTCGTAGGTTGGATGTGGATATTACTGAATTAGGTCCTCTAGCCGTTAGAGGTGATTGGAGAAAAGCAATGTTAAACAGTTATTGTATTGTGTTTGGTATCCAAGACCTTGTTACTACTCTTGCTGCTGGTGGCTCTAAGGAGGATGTTGCAGCTGCAGCTTGTCATTCTGTATCTGAACAAGTTTATGAACAGCAACTTCAAGAAATTGACATTCGTGAGCCTTTAATTCAAGTAGGAGGAACTAGTTTAATATCTGGTCTTGTTGAAGCTGTAAGTGAAACTTTAGGAGGGATCGATATTATTGTCCCTGAATATTCACAACATATTGGTGCTGTTGGAGCAGCACTTTTAGTATCTGGTATGGGACATAGACATGATTAAATAAATAGGATTGGTTGTATGTTAATCGAATGCTATGATAAAAGTGGTGCAGAAGTTTATGAAATAATTATAAAACAAATTTTTCAAGATTTGGTTTTAGGTGCCTCTGTAGATGACTTAAAAGCTTTTGTTAATCCTGATGAGCCTGTATTTATCTTAGCTATTAAAATGAGGAAGACCTCCAATGCAGTTAATTTTGGTGATGTAGCAATATTTACTTATGATAAAGAAAATGATATTACTAAAATTTTTGTTGAAAATGAGAATTATCTTCCTAATATCTTAAAAGTATTGTGGATGAAATTTTCAAGAGAAGAAATTTATCAACCTACTAGGTATAATCTTGAAATTAAAGGTAATCAAATGAACTTAGAACATATTGTAATTGATGATCCTCATTCAAATCTTCAAAGAAGAATTTATGATGCTGTATTTAGGATATTGCCTGAAGGATTTAAAATCATTAAAGATGTTTCTACTGAGAATATTATTGCAGTTGTATCTACAGATGAACTTATTAAAGATGAATGGCTTGAAAAAGCTAATGAATATATTGATGAATTAAATAGAGGTATTTAGAAAAGTATATAAATTAGTTCGTATCAATAGAAATTAACAGAGTTATATACTAAAGGGGAGTAGTGATATTATGAATGAACATAAAGGTTCAAGATTTGCACACATTACCAAAGCACATCCTTGCTTTAATGAAAAAGTTCATGATAAAGTTGGTAGGGCTCATGTGCCGATTGCACCAAAATGTAATATCTTTTGTAACTTTTGTACTAGGGATATTAATAATGAAGAAGATAGACCTGGAGTTGCCAGTTGTGTTATGAATCCGGATGATGCAATAACTCACATTAACAATGTAACTGCTGATGGTCCTATTTCTGTTGTAGGGGTAGCTGGACCTGGAGATTCATTAGCTAATGAAGAAACTTTTGAATTTTTTGAAAAATTAGCTGAAAAACATCCTGATTTAATTAAATGCATGAGTACTAATGGTCTTTTACTTCCTAAATATGCAGACAAACTTGCAGAATTAGGAGTAAATTCTGTTACTGTAACAATTAATGCAGTTGATCCAGACATTGCTGTTGATATTTATTCTTTCATTAAATATGAAGGAAAAGTATACAAAGGATATGAAGCAGTTAAAATTTTAATTAAAAACCAATTAGATGGTGTTGAAAAAGCAGCAGCTAATGGTATGATTGTTAAGGTTAATTCTGTTTTAATTCCGGGATTAAATGATGAACACATTGTTGATATTGCTAAAGAAGTTAAAAAACGAGGTGCTTCTTTAATGAATATTTTGCCACTCATTCCATTAGCTAAATTGAAAAATTATCCTCGTCCTGATTGTTCCATGATGGAAAAAGTCAGAGATGAAGTTGAAGAAATTATACCAGTATTTAGAGCATGTACTCAATGTAGAGCAGATGCATTTGGAATTCCAGGTAAAAAAAGTGAAGACCATCATTTAGGAATGACTCCACAGAGTCATTACTAATTTTTCTTTTTTTAAAATTTAAATCTTATATCTTTATTTACTTATACTTACAAAATTAGTATTACATACTTTATGGAGGTATAAAATTGAGTAATAAGCATGTTTTATTCTTGCTATCAGTATTTTTGATGGCTATGGTTGTATTAGGTTCGGCTTCTGCATTTGATTTAGGTTCCCTATTTGGTGGAGATAATACTGCAGAAGCTAAAAATATCACTATTGATGGTATAAACTTTCAAATCCCTGCAGGTTTTCAAGAAGATAAGGATTATGCAATAAACAATCAAACAAATTCTAGTAGTGGTGTTTCATACACTACAAATGGAAAAACATTCCAAAATGATAAGGGGGATGTCATTTCTATTGCTGTAGCAGTATATGATGGATATCCTGCTAATGATTCACTAGCAGCATACTTGGGTGGAACTAAAACTACTTTTAATGGTCAATCCGGTTATTTAGTTAATGATACAAATTTATCCATGTTTAACTATGCAAAAAATGAAAAATTGGTTATAATTACAGCTAGTGATGAAAAAATTTATGAAGATGTTGTAATTTAGGTTATTGGTTAATCTAATGCTCTTGCATTAGATCTTATTTTTTTTAATATTTCTCTTTATACATAGTATTTTTTACTTGTTTCTTTTTAAATTATTTGGTTATAGATATAATTCTTTTTTAATGTATGTTTATATTTATAAAAAATTTTAGATATTGTTAATTTATTTTAATAAGAGCTTTAATTAGGGTTTTAAAATTCATATATTCCATTTTGTTTAAATTATATTTAAGATAATATTAATTTTTTAAAGGATAAATCATTAGAATTTTTATTAATTACTTATAATTAATGTGATTTTAGATTTGTTTTTAAAAATTAAACTATTTTGGGAGGTTTTATTAAATAAATAGCTTTATATAGTATTTTCTGATATAATGTTATATTAATACAATAAGTATAGAGAAATGTTATGGAGGTATAATTATTTTGAAAAAACGGACATATTTATTAATATTTATTGTGTTGACGATTTTCTTGTCGATTAGTGCAATTTCTGCAAATGATGAAAATGATACAGATTTATTTTCTGAAAACTTAACTGATAACTCATCTGATGTTTCAACAAATGATGATGAGGTACTTGAAGATTTTAATGATACACTGAAATCTTTTGATGATGAAGTTTTATCTAATTCTTCAAATACAAATACTACATTAGAGGTATTAAATACAAATATATATTATGGATCTGATTATAATATCATTTTAAAAGATTCTAATGGTACAGGTATTTCTAATCAAAAAATAATTATTAAAATAGATACTAAAAATTATGAAGCTACAACTAATTCTAATGGCATGGCAAGTGTAAAACTTTACATTAATCCAGCTTTCTATACAGTGCAAATCTTTTATGAAGGAAACACAAATTATACTAGTGTTAACTTGTCTAGCTATGTTAAAGTACTCCCTACAATAATTTCTAACAATATTAATAAATATTATAAGGGTAGTTCAAAATACATAGCTACATTTTTAACTACACAAGGAAAAACATTAACAAATACTTATGTAAAAATAAAAATTAACGGTAAAACATATACTATTAAGACTAATAATAAAGGAATAGCTAGTTTAGCAATTAATCTTAGACCAGGAACTTACTTTGCATATGCATATGATCCTATTACTGGTTATTCTTTAAAAAATACAGTTAAGGTTTTATCAACAGTTTCAGCAAGTGATATATCTAAAGTTTATCGTGATGGTAAAAAGTTTAGTGCAAAATTTTTAAAAAGTAATGGTAAAGCATTAGCCAATAAATATATCAGGTTTAAGATTAATGGTAAAACCTACAAAGTAAAAACAAATAATAAAGGTGTAGCTGGTTTAAAATTAAATACGCTTAAAAAAGGCACATATAAAATAATATCTTATAATAAAGATGGTTTAACTAAAACTAATAAAGTTATAGTCATTAAAAAATCATCAACTAAACTCACTACTAATTCTTATGTCTTTTTAAAGGCTGATTCTAAATATATAAAAGTTAAATTACTTAATAAGTTTGGATATGCTCCGCCTTCTGGAAAAATTATTAAATTTAAAATTAATGGTAAAACATATAATAAAAAAACAAATTCCAAGGGTATAGCTACTCTTAAGTTGCCAAATTTAGCTAATGGAGCATATACAGTTAAATATAATTTTAAAGGCAATAATTATTATTATTCATCAAGTGCTTCTAATAAAGTCATAATTCTTTCTAATAAAAATTCTGCTTTGTCTGTTAAAAGTACAACTACTTTTGGTCATGGTGCTGGAACACAATTTAAAGTAGCTTTAACTGCAAATAATATTCCAATTGAAAAAAGAACCGTGATTATTAAGGTAAATGGCAATTCTTATAAAAAAATTACTGATAGTAAGGGTATTGTATCGCTTCCTATTAATTTAGCTATTGGTAATTATACTGTTGATTACTCATTTAACGGTGAATCTAAGATAAATCCTGCTAGTGGTAGTACTAATATAACAGTTAAAGAAAGAAATCCAAATTTTATCATTTGGAAAAGCGGAACTTCTGTTTATGAGGGAGCTCATACTTTTAAAGTTTTATTAATGGATAATAGTAGTAAAGTCTTGTCTGGTAAAAGTGTTAAATTAATAGTTAACTCTAAAACCTATTTTGCAACTACTTCATCTAATGGTTATGCTTCATTTTATGTTATTTTAGATTCAGGTAATTTTTCTGCAAATATTCAATTTGCCGGAGATAATTCTTATGCTCCAAGTTCAAATATTACAAAACTTATTGTAAAATCTAAATATATTGCTGTAAACCTTTCAGATATTATTTCTGGTGCAAAATCCTTAAAAAATTATTATGCAAAGTATAATAAACTACCTTCTGAAGTAGTGGCAGGTAAGTGTAGTTATAAAGTAGCCGAATTTTTATATTTGATGAGTAAAGCTATTGATAACTTGGGCAAATCAAAAACCACTCCTGTAACTGCAATTAAAGTAGCTAATCCTACTTTTCCTTCAGGTAATACTATTAATTCAAAAAACTTATCTAAAACAAATTATCTTACTTTAGCTAAAAATGTTGAAAATTATATTAAATCTAATGGTAGAGCTCCAAATTATGCTTCTTCTAGTGTTGGAAACATAATATATCAAGAATTAGCAAATTCATTTTCAAAAATTTTAGATTATTATGCTACAAACAATAAACTACCTAATTATGTAACTATTAATTATAAAATGCAGTATTCAAATAATATTATTACATTAGCTAAACAACTAACAAGTGGATTAACTAGTAATAAAGCAAAAGCAAATGCATTATTTGTATGGGTTAGGGATAATATTGATTATTCATTTTATTATAATACTGTAAAAGGAGCTTCTAAAACATTAATTACCAAATCAGGTAATTGTTGTGATCAAGCTCAACTATTAGTTGCACTTGCGAGGTCTGCAGGATTATCTGCTAGATTTGCAACCGGATACTGTACATTTACTAGTGGAAATACTTATGGGCATGTATGGGTTCAAATTTATGTAAATGGTGCATGGCATGCTTTAGATACAACAAGCAGTAGAAATACTTATAATAAAATAAATAACTGGAATACTGCTTCTTATACTCCAAGAGGAATATACAATACATTACCATATTAATCCTTTTGGATTAATATCTCTTTTTTTAAAACTTTTGTGATTGGTTTTATAATGTACTGATTAATTAATGGGATTTTATAAAACCATTATCCATATATTTGTTTGTATAAACAACTTAGTAACCATTTTAATCAAATCTTATTTAAATGAATGGTAGATAAGGAGAAAAAATAAATAATTGCTATTTTGTTAATAATTCTGCTGCAAATGGTGGTGCTATTGAATGAGAAGTTTTATTGGTAATTTAAGTTCTCTAAAAACAAGAAAATGGAATTGCAGCAATAAAAATTAAGAATCCAAAAGTAGGAAAATACAATATCTAAACACAATACGCAAATCAAAAATAAAAAACACAATTGAAATTAAAAAATAATGGATTAATTTCCTTTGCTTATTTTTTTAAAGGATTTTAACTTAAAAACTTTATTTGATTATTATTTCTCCTAAAACATTAAATAGTTATGAAAATATAATTTTATTAATTATAAGAATTTATGGGAGATAATATGGTTAAAACTTATATTTTTGGACATAAAAGTCCTGATACTGATACTATTACTTCAAGTTTAGTAATGGCTAACTTAGAAAAAGAATTGGGAAATGATGATGCAGTTGCATGTAGATTAGGTAATTTAAACAAAGAAACTGAATATGTTTTAAATTATTTGGGAATTGATGCTCCTCAATTAATTGAAAGTGTTGAAGATGGAGCTAATGTAATTTTAGTTGACCATAACAGCCCTTCTGAATCTATTGATAATTTAGAAAATACTCAAATTTTAAAAGTCATAGATCATCATAAAATTGCATTAAATACTTCTTATCCTTTATTTTATAGATCAGAACCTGTAGGTTGTACTGAAACAATTTTATTTAAATTGTATAAAGAGAATAATGTTGAAATATCAAAAGAAATAGCTACTTTAATGTTATCTGCAATTATTTCAGATACTTTACTTTTAAAGTCTCCAACTACAACTGTTGATGATAAAAAAGCTGTTGAAAAACTCGCAAAAATTGCTGAAATTGATTATAATATCTATGGTTTAGATATGTTAAAAGCAGGAACTGATTTAAGTGGTTTTACAATTGATGAAATTTTAGCTTTAGATGCAAAACAAATTGATTTTAAGAATATTAAATCTATTGTAAACCAAGTTAATACTGCAAGCATTTCTGATGTTTTAGAAATGAAAGATGAGCTTGAAAGGGGTATTAAAAAGATCATTGAAAAAGAAGACTTAGATTTATTCATGCTTTTGATTACTGATATTGTAAACAGTAATTCTCAAGTAATTGTTTTAGGTGAATCTGCTAGTTTAGTTGAAAAAGCATATAATGTTAAATTAGAGGATAATACTGCACTTCTTGAAGGTGTTGTTTCACGTAAAAAACAAGTTGTTCCAATTATGACAGAAAATGCTTAAAGGAGTATATGTTTATGAAAACACTTGAATGGGTAGATAATAAATTAAAGTTAATTGATCAAAGAAAACTTCCAGATACTTTAGAATATATATACTGCAGCAATTATAAAGAAGTGATTGTAGCTATTAAAAATATGACTGTTAGGGGAGCACCAGCTATTGGAGTATCTGCTGCATTTGGAATGGCATTAGCCAGTATTAATGGTGAAAATTTGGATAAAGTTGCTTTAGAAATTAAAGCTGCAAGACCAACTGCGGTTAATTTATTTTGGGCTGTTGATAGGATATTAGCTAGCGATGATCCATTAAGTGAGGCTTTAAAAATGTATCGCGAAGATATGGATACAAATAGAGCTATTGGAAAGTATGGTGCTGAGATAATTGATAATGGAGATACTATTTTAACTCATTGTAATGCAGGGGCACTGGCTTGTGTGGATTATGGAACAGCTTTAGGAGTTATTAGGGCAGCTTATACTCAGGGAAAAAATATTAATGTAATATGTGATGAAACTCGTCCTCGGGGTCAAGGAGCTAGTTTAAGTGTTTGGGAAATGCAACAAGAAAATATTCCAGTTAAATTAATTCCTGATGCAGCATCAGGATTTTTAATGTCTCAGGGATTAATTGATAAAGTGGTTATTGGTGCTGATAGGATTGCTCGTGGCGGTGTTGTAAATAAAGTTGGTTCTTTTATGGTTGCATTAGCTGCAAAACATCATAATATTCCATTTTATGTAGCTGCACCTTATTCTACTTTTGATAATGAAATTTCAATTTTTGATACAGTTATTGAACAAAGAGATGGAGATGAGGTAAGGTATTATGGTGGTGCTAGGATTTGTCCTGAGGGTACGGAGGTTATAAATCCTGCTTTTGATATTACTCCAAAAGAATTAGTTACTGGTATTATTACTGAAAAAGGGATCATTGATCCAATTTAAATGGATTTTATTTTCCCATCAATAGCTACATGCCACATTCCAGGACTTGATGATTTAACTTTACGTGTATTTATTATTTCTACTTCTTTTTTAAATTTTTTTCCAGCTTTTTTTAGCCTTTCTATACCTTGTCCATATGAATCAGAAAATTCATAATAATTAATTATTCCTTCATCTTCAATTAAATTCATTGCAAGGTCAAGAAAATTATAAGCTAATCCAGGTAAGTTCATTATTATCCGGTCATATTTTTGATTAAAGATTTTACTTACTTCATTTATATCTCCGATAATTGGGGTGATATTACCTTTAAGTTTATTAAGTTGGATATTTTCATTTAAATAATTTATAGCTACATCATTAATATCAACGGCTGTTATATCTACATCATTGTTTTTAGCAATCACAATTGGAAACGATCCGATTCCACAAAACATATCCAGTATATTTTCACAGTTTTTAACGCTGTCACTAACTCTTTTTCTCTCAGTAGCAAGTCTAGGTGAAAAATAAACTTCACGGACATTTAATTTTAGTCTTGTGTTATGTTCCTTATGGATTGTAACTGGATTATCAACACCACTTAAAAATTCCAAATCTCTAATCCTAATTGTTCCTTTTATTGCACTTTTTTTCATATAGACAGATTTTCTTTTTGTAAATTCAAGTGTAGCATCACCAATTTTAGATTTTTTTGAATTTAAATTATCAGGAATTTCTAATATTACAATATCTCCAATAATATCAAAAGAAGTTTTTAAATCTTCAATCTCTTCTGCAGACAATTCATCTTTAAGTAATTCTGTAATATTTTTTGGATGTCTTTTTATTTTATCTAAATCAATATCAACTATCTCATATCCATCAATATTTTTATTTATGGCTATAAAACCATATTCGTTTTTGGTTTTAATTTTATAGTTCATATTCATTAGATTTTTTTCCATTAAACTTCTACGAGTGTCATTTAATTTTTTTAATGGAACTTTTACACATTTCATAAAGTTATTTATGTTTAAATTTGTATATATTATATTATGTTTTATTTAGTGGGTTTAGGATTATTTGATGAAAAAGATATTTCACTTAAAGGATTAGAAGCCTTAAGAAATGTTGATAAAATTTATGCTGAATTTTTCACATCTAGATTATTTGGTTCTAATTTTGATAAAATTGAAGAATTGGTTGGTCAAAAAATTGAAGTTTTAATTAGATCTGAAGTTGAAGAAGAATCTAAATTTATTGATGAAGCTTTAAATAGTGATATTGCATTAATAACTGGCGGTGATCCATTAATAGCAACTACTCATAGTGATTTTTTAGTTCAATGTGCAAAAAGAGGAATAAATTATGAAGTAATACATGGATCTTCAATATTATCTTCAGCTCCAGCTATTTCAGGTCTACAAGGTTATAAGTTTGGTAAAGTAACAACTATTCCATTTCCAGATTACAATTTTTATCCTAAATCTCCATATGAAGTTATTGAAGAAAATTTAGCTATGAATTTACATACTTTAGTATTACTTGATATTCAAGCTCATAAAGATAGATATATGACTATAAATGAAGGTTTAGAATATTTAATGAATATTAAAGATAAATTGGATCATGAAGGAGCTATTGTTGAGGATACGTTAGCTATTGGTATTGCACGTGTTGGTTCAAAAGATGTTGTTGTAAAAGCAGGTTATATCAAAGATTTAATTGATTATGACTTTGGTGGTCCTCTTCATTGTATTGTAATTCCAGCTACTCTTCATATTGTCGAAGCGGAATATTTAGTTGAAATAGCTGATGCAAGTCCAGATATATTGGAATAATGTTTGATTTTTAAATTATAACACTAATCTTGTATTGTAGGTGAATTAATCGGAGTTAAATATTAACTTTAAAATATTTTTTTGTTTAATTTGCACTGTTGTAATAACATATTGTTCTATATTTCCAGATTTAGGGGATATATATTTATTTAGTTCAGTTATATTGGTTGCATTTTTAATAACATTCAATAGATTTTGAAGCTGAAACAAAATCTGGATTAATTAGTGAAACTATTATAAACCGTAGTTATTGCAGTAATTATTCTTGTGGTGATTTTCATACTTTCTGATTATCGTGTTGATAATATAACAACTGATAATGGAAATCTTATTATTTGTTAAACATTTTTAATTGAATATGGTGATGGGGAAGTATTATGTTATACTTCACTAATCAATTGGCAGTTGATTTTGGGGATCATAATAGATTGGATTGATATTTAAATAGATATGAAAATTACTTCATATCGTATAATTCATATATTTCTTATATTATTTAAACTTTTTTAAAAAACGACTTTGTTGAAATCCTAATTTAAAATTTTTACTACTCTATCGATGTTGTATATTGCTGTTTTGAGTCTTGTTTCTTTGTTTTGTAGTCTTGTATGTTTACTTTTATTTGTTCCTGAGAATTTTCTT